>JAWOIH010000394.1:0-3039 GCA_046484725.1 Candidatus Desulfacyla sp.
TAACGGGGCAGGGATGGATAAGGCGATGATTAGTAAAATTTTTGAACCTTTTTACAGCACGAAAGCCATCGGTCGGGGCACCGGGCTCGGGCTGGCTACCGTCTACGGCATTGTCAAACAGAACAATGGTTTTATAAATGTCTCCAGTGAGAAAGGCAGGGGGACCACCTTCAAAATTTATCTTCCTCGGACAGTCGGAGAGGTTGTTGAACCTGTTTTTTGGCCTGGAGCTGAAATAGCCCGCGGCAACAATGAAACCGTGCTGCTGGTGGAAGATGAAATCGTCAATCTGAATCTGGTGGAGATAATGCTCAAAAAGCTCAACTACCGGGTATTTACGGCCAATTCACCGATAGAAGCCATCGATTTTGCAGAAAATCACCAGGAACCACTAGATATGCTGCTCACCGATGTGATTATGCCAGAATTAAACGGGCACGATCTGGCAAATCGATTGCGTGTTCTGTTCCCCAAACTCAGGGTGTTGTTCATGTCCGGGTATACCGCAGACATAATTGTTAACAGGGGGGTTCTGGACAATAATGTCTTCCTGCAGAAACCATTCACCAACGGGGAACTTGCCGCAAAAGTCAGGGAGGTGCTAAAACGTCCGGCATCGGATTGGTAGATTCTTCGATTGGCTCGGACGGACAAAAAATCATGCATGGAAGGAGACTAAAGAGCCGGTTCGGGATATAATTTTCACGGTGGCTTAACGCCCTCCTTAAAGTGGAGAGAATTATGCAATTATTCCGTTTACGAAGTTACCTATCCCTTTTATTCGTCCTGCTTTCCTCCAGCACCTACGCCGAGTCCGCAGATAACATGATTTACGGAAATGCAGGTTCAAGGCTCTTCGCCGAGAGCTTTGGAGCGTTCAATGAACCCTGGGCCATGACCTTTCTACCGGGCGGAGACTTGCTGGTGACGGAAAAACCAGGCACATTGCTCCTGGTCCGCCTGAATGACCGGTCGAAGGTCCCTGTCAAAGGCTTACCCAAGGTCGCTTACGGCGGTCAGGGTGGTTTGGGTGATATCGTTCTCCATCCTCAGTACAAGGAAAATCACTGGATATATTTGTCGTACGCTGAGCAGGATACTTCAGGAAAAAAAGGGGCGGTTGTTGCACGGGCTCAATTCCGTGCCGCGGCGACAAAACCAAAACTGGAAAACCTTGAAGTCATCTGGCGGCAGACACCCAAAGTTACTGGCAGCGGTCATTACTCTCACCGGCTGGCATTCAGCCCGGAGGGGCATTTATTCATCACTTCCGGTGATCGCCAAAAACAGACCCCCGCCCAAAGCTGGGACCAAGATTTAGGCAAGGTCATCAGGATAAATGCGGACGGATCAATCCCGCCTGACAATCCCTTCCAGGATAAGGGAGGCCTCGCAAAAACCTTTTGGTCTCTCGGGCATCGCAATCTGCTTGGCATTGCTTTTGACAGGCAGGGACAGCTTTGGACACACGAAATGGGCCCCAGACACGGTGACGAATTCAACCTGACCATCGGCGGAGATAATTACGGTTGGCCCATTGTCTCCTGGGGCGATCACTACTCTGGGATTCCCATTCCTGATCATGATACGCGTCCGGAATTCAATGCCCCTGAGGTATATTGGGTGCCAACCGTTGCACCCTCAGGCCTGATCATATACGACGGCTCCATGTTTCCAAAGTGGCAGGGTCATGCCTTTATCGGCGGACTCAGATCACAGTCACTGCTGCGAATCAGGCTTGAGGGGGATCAGGCTGAAGAGGTCGAACGTTTTGCCATGGGTAAACGTATACGAGAGGTTGAGCAGGGGCCTAACGGTGCAATATGGGTTCTGGAGGATAATAAAGGCGGTCGTCTGCTTCGGCTCACTCCAGATGAGTAGGCAATGAGATCGGCAACATGTCTCTCGCGACTATTATGGTCAGGGAATCAGTCCCGAAAACTGATTTGCAGCGTTATGCATTATAAATAACAAAACAAGAATAGGAGTTAAAGTGGACCCTCTCAACGTACCTGATGCACCAGATGCCATTGGCCCATATTGCCATGCTATGAAAGTGGGAAATTTGTTGTTCTGTTCAGGACAGACACCCTTAGATCCAGAGACAATGGAGTTGGTTGGCACGACCATTGAGGAACAAACCAAAAGAGTATTAGAAAACCTCTCTGTTGTTTTAGCTGGTCTTGGCTTAACCCTGAAGAATGTCGTTAAAACGACTGTCTACATTAAGGATATGGCGGATTTTCAAGGCATGAACAAAGTCTATGAAGAGATGTTTCAAGGTCACAAGCCTAGCCGTACAACAATTTCAATCAAGGAAAACCCATTAGATGCTTTAGTGGAAATAGAGTGTATAGCTGAACTTTCTACCCATAAGGAGAGGAGATCATGAATTTTCAAATGGATCATATAGTCATCAATGCGGTAGACATCAATCGCTCACTCCATTTCTATACCGAAATTCTCGATTTACAGGGCGAGCGGATAGAGGCGTTTAAAAATAATCAAGTGCCCTTCCCATCTGTTCGCTTAACGAAAGACACCATCATCGACCTTTTCCCCAAAAAGCTTTGGGAAAAGACAAATCCAGAAAATGTGTGCCGACCAAACCTCAATCACTTTTGTTTTTCTACAAATAAAAAAAACTGGGAATCACTACAGGAAAGACTTAAAGAAAACGGAATTTCAATTGACGATGGGCCGGCTAGACGTTGGGGGGCCCACGGTTCAGGTGTGTCCATATATTTTCGTGACCCTGATGAAAATGTGATTGAAGTCCGTTACTACGAAAGCGAAGAAGCTGATCGTCCCTGCATGCTCAGTTCATAGCATTCTACGGGCAGGGAATCTAACGCTCAAGCGGACTGGGTGATAAATAGGCGTGGGGTGGTGGTATCGCTGACCTGTTGTGCTGTCAACTCCCAAAAATATTGTTTGCCAGAAAGATCTGCCAATGAAGAACGCAGTATGCTGCATTGTGTTTGCCATATTGGTAGCAGGTTGTGCCTCACCGCAATCTGCCAATAGTGTACGATCGAT
>JAWOIH010000395.1:0-6907 GCA_046484725.1 Candidatus Desulfacyla sp.
TGACATGAGATAGCGTTCATCCACACCATGCGGCGGAGGGGCAGGGATATCCAGTAATAGCTCAAACGTGGTTTTATGCGATCCCAAAGAAGCCCGCTGTAACGACCGGTGAGGCGACTGACATCGGATTTACAACCGCCCGACTGAACGGAACCGTCAATCCCAACGGCACGACCACCACCTACTACTTCGAATACGGCACGACAACGGCGTACGGAAGTTCCACACCGGTCACCAGTGCCGGTTCGGGCACAACCGCCTTGAGTGTCAACACTTCGGTGACGGGACTTATCAACGAAACCCTCTATCACTATCGGCTTAGAGCGATGAACGAAGGAGGAACGACATTAGGCGCCGACCGAACGTTCACCACCCATAGACCGTCGTGCATAGGCTGCTATGGGGACGTTGTTGTACTCGATGATGTGACCTACGACGGAGATACAGATTGCGAGTGCATTGCAGGGACATCCATCACCATAGGACCTAAAGTAATCATTGAAAGTGGGGCTCATGTAACGTTTACAGCTCCAAAGGTGATGATCAGGAGCGGGTTCAACGCGGAGAGCGGATCTGTGGTTGATATTACAACAGCGCCATAACTCACGGAGATTGTAGATCTAAGCCACATTTTAAAAGTCATTTTCGATGAAATCCTCCCTGACAAGACTAATGATATTCAAAGGACTGCCCTAACCAGAACCCGCCGTTCAGTGCGGCGATCATGAAAGAACCGGGTATGGAAGCGATTAATGTCGATGAGTTGATGGAAAAGATCAGGGCCGAGGTCAAGAGGCGGAAAGCGCAGGCTGAAACGGACGGAAATACTTCCAAGGATAATTTTAATCTAGCCCGAGCTTATTTCCACCGCACAGATCGAAAAGATGCTCACCGAGGAAGAGCATATGCTGAACGCCATGTATGTGGGATTTGAAGATCGATGCCCCATCCCCCCTGATACACTCCTGTGTCTTATTGAAAAAAGGGAATCTGTGAGACCTCAGATTGTTCGATCATCCCTCTTGAACTATGCCTCATACAGCGGTGAAGATGAGGTGAGCCATATCTTCCATCGTTTCAACATGGAACAGGCTTAAGCGGTGATTGCCAGGAATCCGCATGATTCCGGTATGTTTGCACCAGACAATTCCCAGTCATAGCCCCCTGAAAAGGACATCGCGAGTGTAGGAATGAAACCCTGGGGCAGAAAATGATGCCGATTATCCGGCGAGCCATCTATACAGGCCGTAGAGCAACCCACCTGTGATCGGCGGATTTTCTTCCCGAACGATCTGCGTATCGGGGCAACCTGTAACCAATCGGTCACAGACCTATGAATCAGCGAGTAAAACTACTTGTCAACGCCGTCCCGATGGTGAATGTGAACACCGGGATCAGCCGCTATCTGAGATGTCTGTATAAGGAGATGGAGCGGTCTTATGGCGACAAGTTGGAGATCGGGTATTTTGACGGGTTCAAAGTTACCTCCAGGATGCCTCGCGGTCCGAACAACCTGAAACAATGGACAAGGGGAGTGGAGCTCTTCTGGGGAATGCCGGTGTATCCGGCTCTCATTGCCAGATTGGGATTCCATTTTTTAAGGGAGGTCATCTTCCGGTTGTGGAGCCGGCATTTTGAGGTATATCACGAGGCCGGATTTTTCCCTTTTTCCGTATCCCCCCGGTTGAAAACCATTTTCACCATACATGATTTGTCCCTGCTCCGGTTTCCCCAGCACCATCCGCGGGAACGGGTGCTCTATTCACGCCTCTTTTTGCGACGCAGGTGCGCCGGCGCGGATCATTTCTTGGCGGTTTCCCAATTCACAGCACGAGAAATGCGGACATATCTGGATATTGACCCTGCACGAACTACGATTACCCCCGAAGCCCATGACAAAACCATCTTCTATCCCAGACGGGCTGCACAGATCCGTGTTTTCCTTCGAGAACATGCGCTGCCTGATAAATATTTTCTGTTCGTGGGCAGCGGAGATCCCCGCAAAAATATGGATGTTATCCCGGAGGCGCTCAAAAAAGCCGGCCTTGATGTGCCTCTTGTGGTAGCGGGATGGTCGGGGTGGTCCGGCGGGGCTGTGCCGGAAAGGGTGATTCCTCTCGGTTTTATCAGCGATGACCACCTGGCAAGGGCCTATTCAGGCGCCCTTGGGATGATTTTCCCCAGTATGTATGAGGGGTTCGGTCTGCCTGTTCTCGAGGCCATGGCCTGCGGCTGCCCGGTGGTGACCACCAGGGAAACGAGCCTGCCGGAGGTGGCCGGGGACGCGGCCCTGTATATGAAAAGTCCTCGGAACGTGGATGACCTTGCCGGAATTTTGAAGGACCTGGTTGAAAATCGTGCCATGAGAGACAGCATCGCAACCGCAGGACTGGAACGGGCCAGGGGATTTTCGTGGAAAGAAACCGCGCGGAAGACATTTGAGGTGTTTGAGGCGGTGTTGAAATGACAGCTGACCGAAAGATCGTGCTTCACGATTTCTTCAACACCCCTGACGGTGGAGGGGGGGTGGCGGTCATGCTGGCCAAGGCCTTTCATGCCGACCTGGTGACCGGGCATTTGGATGAACGTGCGTTTTCCCAGGGGTACTTTGACGGAGCGACGCCCAAAAGCCTCGATGCATATCATACCTCCCCTCGTTGGCTCAGATTCTCACAGATCTTTCAACTCTGGTGGGCATTTGCCCACTTCCCGAACGTAGCTGGGTTATGGGCCATCTTCAGCGGATCATTTTCTCCTTTGGCATACAGAAAAATAGCTGGCCGCAAGATCTTTTACTGCCTGACACCGCCAAGACTCCTCTACGACCAGAGAAATTTTATGGTTCGGCAGGTCCCTGTGTGGCAGAGGCCCCTCTTGAGATGTGTCATGTTTTTGTACCGTCTCGCGTATGAGCGGGCCGTGCGCCATATGGACATGATTGTTACGATTTCAGAAACCGTCAGGGAGCGAACCATTAGGTATTTGGGGCATGACAGCCTCGTCGTATACCCTCCCTGCGAAACTGTCCGGTTTCGATGGCTGGAGGCGGGTGGATTCTACCTTTCCACGGCTAGGGTGGATCCCCTGAAACGGGTGGAATTGATTGTCAACGCCTTCAAGGCGATGCCCGGCAAGAGACTGGTGGTGGTTTCGGGGGGATCGGATTTGCCTCGGGTAAAAGGAATCGCGGAAGGGTCTCCCAACATCGAGGTACTGGGGTGGGTGAATGATGAAACGCTGTGCGATCTGATGGGAAGGTGTATCGCCACCATCTATGTCCCGAGGCATGAGGACTTCGGGATCTCGCCGGTGGAGTCGATGGCAGCGGGCAAGCCGGTGATCGGTGTCCAGGAGGGGGCGCTGTTTGAGACGGTAGGGGAGGGGCGGGGAGCGGGGAGCAGGGGAGAGAGGAAATGGGTCGGAGATCGGAGGGCGGAGGCGGGGAGAGAAATGATGATTACGGATTGCGGGGTGTTGGTGGCAAAAGATCCAGGGATAAAAGATATTGTTGAAGCAGTGGAGTGGATGACGCCTGAAAGGGCCTTCGGGATGCGGAGGGCATGTGAGGCCCGGGCGCGCCGTTTCGATACAAACGTTTTTCTTCAGAAGATGCGAGACGTGATAGAAGGGCAAGGTTAATTGCATTATGTTTGAAAATGAATCAGCTATTGCAGGGGAGGCCGCACGGGCGGCCGGGGAGATGTTGATCCATATGCTGGAAGATACCCACCATATTGTGAAGAAAGGGGAGATCGATCTGGTTACAGAGGCAGACCTTGCGGCGGAGAAGCTGGTTTTGGATATTATTGGCCGGAATTTTCCCCGTGACGCCATTTTGTCAGAGGAGGCGGGGAGGCATGGTGTGGAATCGTCCCGGACCTGGCTCATCGATCCGCTGGACGGCACCACCAACTATGCACACCGCTTTCCCTTTTTTGCCGTATCCATTGCCCTTGAAGTTGAAAATGATCGGGTGTTAGGGGTTGTCTACAATCCCTACATGCATGAGTTTTTCGAGGCCGCGAAAGGCAAGGGGGCCCGGCTGAATGGTGAGCCGCTCCGGGTTTCTGAAACCGGCCGTTTTCAGGATTCTCTGCTCGCCACCGGGTTTCCCTATGATGTCCACGAAAGACCTGAACGGGTGATGGCCCTGCTTGAAGGGATGCTTGTCAGGGCACAGGGGGTTCGGCGACTTGGTTCCGCTGCGTTGGACCTGTGCTACGTGGCCGCGGGCAGATTGGACGGATTCTGGGAGCAGGACCTCAAGCCCTGGGACACGGCGGCTGGAGAGATCATCGTCAGGGAGGCCGGAGGGAAGGTGACCACCTTTGCCGGGAAACCCTATACGCCCTACTTGGAGAGTGTCCTGGCCTCCAACGGTCTCATCCATGACGACATGCTGGAGGTGGTTAAGCGGTGACGGATGGAGCGCGGAAGTCGGAATGCGGAACGTGGAAGTGGGAGGTCAGAAGACAGAAGAGAGGGGTCGGAGGACACGGAGGACAAAGGTCAGGGGTTGAAAACCGGGGATGGGTGGGTGATTAAGAGGGCTGGATGAACAGTGCCTCAACCTCGTCGGGCGGAAGGCCTTGAATCCGGATTCTTTTTGTTCTGGATCGTTCTCCTGAGACAATTTGGATCTTTGCCTTGGGAAGACCCAATCGTTTGGCAAGTAAGGTTATCAGGGCCTTATTGGCCTTTCCTTCGATGGCCGGTGAAGTCAGTTTGATCCTGTAGACGTCGTCCTGCTTCCCCACGATTTCATTTCTGGAGGATCGGGGTAGGACCCTGATTGAAAGGGTGGTTTGGGGGGCAACTTCCAAAATGCTTGAGGTCTCCCCCTGTCATCCGATTCGGGCTGCCATTTCCGCCAGGCTCCGGACCAGAAATGATTGAATGAAGATGATGGCCAGGATGACGAGGATGGGGGAGAGATCTATCCCGCCCAGATTGATGGGGAGTCTCCTCCGTATCTGATACAGGACCGGTTCGGTCACCGATGTCAGGAAACGGACAATAGGGTTATAGGGATCCGGATTGACCCATGAGATCACTGCCCGTGCGATAATGATCCACATGTAAAGGGTCAAACCGATATCAATGATTTTAGCCACAGCGGTCAGGAAATTACCGATTACGAACATGGAATCAATTCCTCCTCAGATTCTTCTCACCCGTTACGATAGAGCCCACAGAGTTCATGGAGATATCCTTGATCCCCGTGTAAAAAGTCCTTTTCACATGGATTTAGAAAATTAGGAATTCCGAATTAATGCAACCAGTTAGGGCTAAAAATAAAGCTATTCAATCCGTACTTTCCGACTTTTTACGAGATCATCAGACTTTGTTTGCTTTCAAACCCCTCTGTGCCTCTGTGAACTCTGTGAGAGATCACTCATCTTAAATGCAGTCAGGATGCCGTGGCATTTGCAGGATGTCCCCAGTATCCACATCCCGGCGCCATCGGTTATGACCCTTTCTGCCGTTTCCCTCAGATCCCCGGCCTTGTACCCCCCCAATCCCGGGGCAAGCTGATGACTGCGTATAATATGCACTCGGAAGGGAAGGAGTTGGAGATTCTTCAGGAGGGCATACAGAGGCTGTTCACGCTTTTCTCCTGTTACGGTGCAATACACAGGCTCAGGGCAGTCATCCGGGCAGAGGAAATCTGCATAACTGACCAGGGTCGATCCCTCGCTCGCAGGGCATGCATGAGGCAGCGGGGGGTTGGTTTCGGGCACGGGTACCTTTCTTGTTTCCACGTTTTCCGGGAGACACCGTATCAGCCATTCATAGGCGAGATGTACCGGAAGCGCAGGCACAATGGTGTTCGCATCTCTCAAATAATGGAAGTTGTCTAACAGAAACTGAACACCGTCGCCTTGGATTCTTTCTGCCCTAAGATCCCCCAGGCTGGAAAGGCCTTTCTCATCCGGATCTACAACGAACAGAGGGACATTCGACCGTTGCCGGATAATGCGCGCGGCCCTGGCGCCGAAGTGGCCGGCACCTATAATGAAAACAGCGTTTTCATCTATCGGGTCCAGATCAATATCCATTTCTTCGCCTTGCGCAATTTATCCTGGGCCTCACGCCTTACGCCTCACACCTTGTGCCTTGTGCCTTACGCCTCACGCCTCACGCCTAAAATTGTGTCAGAGCAGGAAATAAGCCGGGTTCTGTTCCCCGAAGGGGTCACCCTCCTCCGGGGGGATGACCATTCATCTAAGCTCGACGTTGCCGTCGAGATCGAGCGACCTACCCGGGGACTCGGGCGGACCACCCTCCAACGTCCCCCTATTTGGTCTTGCTCCAGGCGGGGTTTGCCAAGCCCCCGCCGTCACCGGCGGGGCTGGTGAGCTCTTACCTCACCTTTTCACCCTTACCCCGTCAGGCAACAAGACGCCTGACCGGGCGGTTTCCTTTCTGTTGCACTTTCCTTCCCGTCGCCGGGACTGGGCGTTACCCAGCGCCTTGTCCTCTGGAGCCCGGACTTTCCTCCCCCCTGCTCGCAGGCAGGGCAGCGGTCATCTGTCCTGCTCTGACACGTGTTTTAAGTACCTAAAATGCCTAAAGTGATCTGAAGTGACTAAAGTTGAAAAAGACGGCAGCATCCAGTAAAACTGAGGGTGAATGATTCGTTCAGCGCCCTGTGCCGCCGTTTCTCTGTGTGATGCTATTTTATGGAGGTCCTCTCAACTTTAGGCATTTTAGGCACTTTAGTTCACTTTAGCTCACTTTCTTTATTCTGATACTGCCCATCATCGCCCCAATAGATAATCCGGGTACAATTCGGGCAGGTCATGAGCTTATCCCCCCGAATCAGTTCATTAAATTCCTGGGGCGGGATCCGGATGTGGCATGTCTGGCAGACGCCCTGAATGACCGGGCTGACGGCAATGCCTCC
>JAWOIH010000118.1:0-5274 GCA_046484725.1 Candidatus Desulfacyla sp.
CCGTGGTCCTATGCTCACCGCAAGTCCGCCCCCATTTCAAGAGGCTTGTGGAACGGTTTGTCCCGGATTTAGCGGTCTTATCATACAACGAGATCGTCAGCAGTGCTAAAATTCAATCCATTGGAACAGTGAAGGTGTGACATGCAGATCAAAAGATTTGAGGCACGAGATATGGCAGAGGCCCTGAAAATGATCAAACGGGAATTCGGGCCCCAGGCGGTCATTCTTTCGGCCAGAGACATCACCAAAGGGAAAGGGGTCCTGGGGTTGCTGAGAAGTCCCGGCGTGGAGGTGACCGCGGCGACCGACACCCATCATGGAAACGGGAAGCCCAAAATGGAAAACTTTGCCGCCAGGAAATGGACGCTTCGAAAGGATGTATCTGCAGGTAATGCTCAGAAAGCTCAGTCAGGATCAGGCGAGTCGGATCCCCTGGACCTTGGACAGAGAAACCGGATGAAAAGGAATCTGCCTCCCGACAAGGAGAGGTCGCATTTTCGAAGAAACGACAACCTTATCCGATTTCTGAATCTCTATGAGGAATTGCTGAAACAAGGCGTGGAGGAAACCCTTGCCTCCGGCTTGATCGAAAGTCTCAGAGAGGGGACGGCATCTATAAAGGTGTTGGGGGACACGGAGGTCAAGGCTCATCTGAAAGACGTTCTCAAGGGACTGGGCGTGGCGGACCGTATTGACAGAGTGAATGACGAAAAGCGTCGCGTTGTGGTCTTTGTGGGACCGACCGGCGTTGGGAAAACAACGACCCTGGCAAAAATTGCCGTGGCCGAGACATTTCAGAATAGGAAAGAGATTGCACTCATCACCCTCAATGATCATCGAATTGGGGCCTCCGCACAGATGGAAGCATATGGAAATATCCTCGGCGTGCCCTTAGCCGTTGTGTCGAACCAGAAGGACCTTAAGGCCTGCCTGAAAAGGTTTCGGGAAAAAGATCTCATCCTGATCGATACGCCCGGGATCAGTCACAATGATATATACGGAATCAATGAACTGAAGACGCTTCTAGAGGGCCTTGATTCCTTAGAGATTCATCTTTTGGCCGCAGCCGGAACCAGAGGGAAGGATTTTGAAAGCATTTTCAATAAATTCAGTATGCTTCCCATCGACTGTCTGCTGTTTACAAAAATCGATGAGACGGTTGAATATGGATCCATGCTGAATGCCGTCGTGCGCACAAAGCTCCCGGTGTCATATTTTGGGAATGGGCAGGAGATCCCGGAGAACATAGAGGAAGGATCTGTGGATCGCCTGATAGACCTGTTATGTACGGGACAGAAAAGGCGTGTACGCGGATTCAGGGAATTGCCGGCAGAGAACCCTGGAGAGGTCGAATGGGATCGGGGAAGGGGGGTCGAAACCAAGACATACGTGGCCAACAAGAACTCCGATCTTTTTCACCACCCTTCCTGCAAGTGGGTGGAAAGAATTGACAAGCGGAACAAGGTCGTTTTCAAAACCCGCGCGGAAGCGTTGGCGAACAATTTTCGTCCTTGCAGGGCCTGTCAAGCCGCATTCGCAGAAGAAGATGATGAACCGTCGTTGGCGGGGGTCGGAAATGGTGGAATGAGAGGAATTGTCGCTTACCGACATCAGTATGCTTGCGTCAATGGGGAAAAATAAAATGCAACGAGATACTTCCCGCAGCAATGTAATCAGATTGACGGATAAACTCGCCGAGAAAGGAACTGCCTTGAGCAAGAAGCCCGAACAGGCGCGAAAGTCAAATACCCGTGTTATTGCCATAACGAGCGGAAAAGGAGGGGTAGGAAAGACAAATATTGTCGCCAACCTCGGCTTCGCCATGACGCAGTTAAACAAAAAGGTCCTGATCTTCGACGCCGATCTGGGTCTCGGAAATATGGATGTTTTGCTGGGGCTTACGCCCAAGCATAACATCTCCCATGTCGCCATGGGCACGATGAACATATCGGATATTGCCATAACCGGTCCTGGCAACATGAAAATCCTCCCCGCCTCCTCGGGCATCGAATCTCTGACGCACCTGACGGATCAGCAGAGGGTGAGGCTCCTTTCTTCCCTTGAGCGAATGCTTGATTCCGTGGACATCTTTCTGATTGATACCGGCGCGGGTATTTCATCCAATGTAATGTATTTCAACAGCAGCGCCCAGGAGATCATTGTCGTGGTTTCCCCGGAACCGACATCAGTTACGGACGCATACGCGTTGATGAAAGTCATGCACCTCCACTATTCGCAAAAATATTTCAAGCTGATTGTCAATTTTGCAAAAACCGCAAAGGAAGCGGGTGAGTTGTACAGACAGCTCAAACTGGTCACGGACAAATTTCTAAATATCACATTGGAGTATATCGGATTTGTATTGGCCGACGAAGAGGTGAGAAAAGGCGTGAAGCTGCAAAGGGTCGTGAGCGAACTGAACCCCAATGCTCAGGCGAGCAAATGTTTTGCTGCGCTGGCAAAGAAAATTTGCGAGACGCCGGCCCTGCAGCCACCGGAAGGAGGCTCCAATTTCTTCTGGAGAAATGTCGTGGGAAAGGATTGCCAGCAATGACAATGGATGTCGGAGGAGGGGCGGCCTGTTATCAATGAATGTGGAGGCGGCGTATTAGCTATGGGTTTGCCAGAATGGAAATGCGAAGCATATGAGCAGGATGATGTTGTGGTGAGGAATCAATCGATCCTCCAGTATCTCCCCTTTGTCAAGAATATCGTGCACCGGATTGCCATGCATCTCCCGCCAACCGTTGAGGTAGATGATCTGATCAATGCAGGCGTGATAGGCTTGATGAACGCCATGGAGAATTATGACCATCGAAGAGACAACAAATTTTCCACCTATGCCGTTTTCAGGATCAAAGGCGCTGTCCTCACGGAGCTCCGCTCAAGGGACTTTTTGTCGAGGTCCAGTCGGAGTAAGATACGGGAACTGATGACGGCCCATAAAACACTCGAGCAGAAACTGGGCAGAGAAGCGACCGATGAGGAGATGGCAGAGGAGATGGACCTTGGCCTCGATGATTTTTACAGGATACGGGCCATGTCCAATATGTCTTTTGTGAGCTTTGAAGAGATAGGCCTTTCTACAAAAGAGGAGAAGGCCGGCCTCATGGATTATCTGATTGACGGGAGTGGAGAGGACCCGTCGAACCTGACGGGCCTGAAGGAGCTGAAGGGCTGCATTGCCGATGCTATTGAAGAATTGCCGGAGAAAGAAAAGCTCGTGATGTCGCTCTATTACTGGGATGAATTGAACATGAAGGAAATCGGCGCAACCCTGAAAATCACCGAATCGCGCGTCTCTCAAATTCACTCCCAGGCAATTCTTCATTTGAGAAAAAAGCTCGGAAAAATGGGTTTCGGCGATGCTGAATTTGCCTGATGACAGGCCGGAGAGTCTTGGTGCCTGGGCCGGAGGCGGTGACCCGTTGGACTGGACGTGTTTTGCCGTATCAAACAGGGAGTCTATTGGATTGGCGATTGTTGATTTGTGATTGGCGATGGAGTGACGGTCCAAAAAGAACTGGTTGCATAATCGGAACCCCAGAATGTTTTTTTTAGACGGTATATTTAGCTCTTTCACGGTTGGGGGGACTGAAAATTGGCAGACAGAATTGCTTTACAAAAATTGGGTTTTGCGTTTGCGCCTGCCCAGAAAATAACTCCTTTGAAGCGTGAGAACCGGGACTCTGACAAAAGGCGATTTGAACGCCAGCTCACCGAAGAAAACGAAAAGAATCCGGAAGACACGATACACCTCGACGCCGATGTTCAAGACATGGCCGGGGGGGATGGTGGTCCGAAGGATAGATCCCTTGGGGAGGATGCAGAAAAGCGGGGGCCAGACAAGGGGGGGCGGGTCGATGGAACGGCCCCGCCGGGGTCGGTGGTGGATATTCACGTATAAACGCGGCTTAAGGTGTAAACAGACGGGATGTGAATGAGGTCTTGATGGCGGAACAGATTCAATGGATTGGAGACGTGGTGGCTATTTGCATGTGTGCCGTTACAGTGGTGCTGCTGGTGCAGCAGAGGGCCAAATACAGGCGCAATTTGCCGGCGCGGGGCCTTGCAGGAACCGTAACGAATTTCAGCCAGGAATTCAGGCAATTCGTAGCCCCGGACAGGACGCCTCTCACGACCCTTGCCAAATTTGAGGTGGAGGAGAGCGGATCCTCGGAAAATGTCACGAATAGGGATGACCCGATGACGCATATTCTCTCTGATCCGATTCGGGAACGCGGACAGGCCCGGGAAAGAGGTTGTGATGGTCCTGTTCCATCAACGACTGACCGCTACGGGGAGGTCAAGAGGCTTGCCGACATGGGCCTTGATACGGAAGAGATTTTTGAGAGAGTCGGTCTGCCCAAAGGGGAGATTGAACTGGTCTTAAAGGTGAACCGCCTGAGATCCGGCGACGCGGAGAATGTCCGGTCCGGCAAATCGTTTCTGGCTTAATCGAGGCCGGCAGGATATTTTCCGCCCGGCATTTGGTTTAAGAAACGGCTGGATGGGAAAATAGTGCCTACCGACGCTGCCGCCTGAACGTGTGTCTCAGCACAAAAGTCCCCTGGCTTCAGCCATAGAGGGGCCGGACGCGGCTAAAATGTCTGGTATGCACCTTGCATGGTAGTAATTAAGGAAATGAGGGATTTTAGGAATTGAGGACTTACAGAAGACATCCCGAGAGTATTTGGAGGTGAACATATGAGCCAGGCTTTGTTTTCCGTTGCTTCAGGAGCCAAATATCATGAAGAGAGGCTGGACGTCCTGGCAAACAATCTGTCTAATATCAATACGACTGGGTACAAAAAGGATAAGCTGATCTTCAGGATCCCGAAGGAGGAGGGAGAAAGGTTGGAGAAACCAGGGGTGATGTCTTCTCTCTACTCTTCCCCTCCTGTGCCCTCCGGGATCACCATCGATTTTTCCCAAGGCGACCTGAAACAGACCGATCACCCTCTGGACCTTGCCCTGAGTGGGGACGGCTTCTTCTGTATCGATGCACCCGATGGAACGCGGTATACCCGGAAAGGCATTTTTGACCTCGATCAGGATGGGACGCTGGTCACAAAAGAGGGCCATCCGGTGCTGGTCACAAAAGAGGGGACGCCGATTCAGGGAGGTGGAGAATCGATAAAGATATCCGGGCAGGATGTGAGGGTTGACGAGAACGGAAAGGTGCATGTGGACGGAGAGCGTGTCGGCGCCATAAAGGTGGTCAGGATAATCGATTTGCACAACCTGAGGAAGGTCGGCGACACCATGTTTGCA
>JAWOIH010000163.1:0-8723 GCA_046484725.1 Candidatus Desulfacyla sp.
AAAACCGATCGGCGCCAGGTTCCAGATGACCCAGGTGAAGATTGCCAGGATGCTGACAAAAATTGAGGCCATGAAGGCGTATCTCTTTCATGTCTGCGCCATGGCGGATCAAGGAAAAGACGTCTTTATGGAAGCGGCCGCCCTCAAGTTGTTCGTTGCAGAGGAGATAAAGGCGATCACTGCCGATGCCATGGAGATTCATGGCGCTTACAGTCTCAGCACTGAATATGATATCGCAGGCCTCTATCAGACGGCCATCAGCGCCCAGGTGGTCATGGGAAGTCTGGATATCCAGAGGGTGATTGTCGCCAAAGGCGCCCTCAGCAGAATGGATGTTGGCGGATAGCCGATGAGGTGATACGTTGATAAGGATTCAACCGCAACCGCTCAATCCCGCCAGCGGGACTCAACACCTCAACCCCTTAACAGCTCAACAAGTCAATCGCTTTGACGCCTTGCGCCTGGCGCCTTACGCCTAACGCCTTATGCCTTATTTACGTGATAAACCATGCAGCAACTCACACCTGACGTGAAAGACGAAAGAATAAAGGCCCTCTTAATTGGGGTCTGTCTGCCGAACCAGGACATGGCGGCCAGGGACGTATCCATGCAGGAATTGGAACGGCTGGCGGATACAGCCGGGATTGCTGTCGCAGGGAAGTTCATCCAGAGAAGGGACAAGCAAAATCCCCGGACCTACGCCGGAGAGGGCTTCATCGGGAAATGCCTTGAAGAGGGAGGTGAAGAGGTTGACATCCTGATCTTCGATAACGATTTGACCGGTTCCCAGGCCCGCAATATCGAGAGGGTATTTTCCATAGAGGCCATCGACCGTACCGAGGTGATCCTGAGGATCTTTCATGACCACGCGCAGACCAAAGAGGCCCGGTTGCAGGTCCGGTTGGCGGAGCTGAAATATGAACTCCCGAGGTTGAAGAGCATGTGGACCCACCTCGACCGGGAGCGGTTCGGCAGCAGAGCCGGGGCCGGCGTGGCATTCAGGGGAATGGGGGAAAAGCAGAGCGAGAAGGATAGGCGGCGGCTTCAGCGGGAGATATACGAGATCGAGAAGACCCTTGCCACCATCATCCGGCGGATCGATACACAGAGGAAGCGACGGCAGAGGGACTGCAGAAATATCGGTCTGGTGGGATACACCAATGCAGGGAAATCCACCCTTTTCAACAAGTTGACCAACGCCGAGGTGCTGGTCGAAGACAGGCTCTTTGCCACACTCGATTCCACGGCCCGATCCCTGAATCAGGCGACCCTGCAGGATGTGGTGATCAGCGATACGGTAGGGTTCATCTCAAACCTGCCCCACCATCTGATTGCATCCTTTCGGGCCACCCTGAGGGAGGCCGAGGACGCCGACCTCCTCTTAAACGTCATTGACATATCCGACGATGATTTCGAAAGGCATATGAAGGAGGTGGATCGGGTCCTGAGGGAAATCGGCGCGGGCGATATCCCTCAATTGCTGGTATTCAACAAAACAGACCGGGCCGATACCGCGGTTATGGACAGGGTCCGGAAAAACTATCCGGATGCCGTATTGATTTCAGCTGCAAGGGGAGACCACATTGACCGTCTGCTGAACAAGATTCACGCCCGCCTGAACGCCCCCCGGCAATACCGGCTGTCGATTCCCCAAGACCGCCAGAAGGCCATCCATTACGCCTACAACCACGGACGGATCCTGGAAAAGGCGTACGACGGCAATGTGGTCAGGCTGACCGTGGAGATGGGGAACAGAGAGATCCGGCAGCTCAAGGCGTATGTGGAGGAGGGCTGATCAGCGAATGAGCGGATAAGCTGTTAAGCCTCTTGCCCACGAAACCGCACCAATGGCTACCGCCCAAGTTCTTTGATAACCGCCCTCATGAATGCAGGAAGATCATCCGGTTTTCTGCTGGTGATCAATTTTCCGTCTATGACCACTTCCTCGTCAACCCAGTCTGCCCCTGCATGAATCAGGTCGTCCTTGATTGCGGAAACCGACGTCACCGTGCGGCCTTTGAGTATTCCGGCCGATGCGAGCATCCACCCGGCGTGGCAGATGGCTGCCACCACTTTCTGCGCCTCAAACAGCTCTTTGACCAGCCTGAGCATGGCCGGATACCGCCGCATATGATCCGGCGCGTATCCGCCCGGGATGACGACCCCGTCAAATTCCGTGGCCGAGATGTCATCGGCCGCGACATCCGGCCTCGCCTGGGTCCCTGATTTGCCGGCGTATGTCCCGGCGCTTCCCGACCCCACCACGACCACCTGAGCCCCAGCCTCCTTGAGCCGGTAAAAGGGATACCAGAATTCTTGATCATTGAACATCTCTTCCACCAGGACCATCATCTTCTTTCCCTCAAGTTCCATTCACTCCTCCCATGCACTCGATACAAGATACCCTGTTATTACCTAACGCGGCCTAACAACCGCAACCAATCCCGCGAAAGCGGGACTCACACAACGCCACTAAGACACAAAGATATTTTTATAGGCACAATCTGCGGTCGGCGTTCAGCCCCGACAAAAAAACCTGAAACCCCTTATGTCCCCCTGCTTTCGATCATAAAAGAACATCGGCTTCGGTATCGGGATGCTGCCGGTCATGTTCAGTGGTGTTGAAGGCCACTAAAATATTCATGCCGCTGCTCAGATTTTTTATGGCGTGGGACTGCCCCGGAGGGAAGATGAAATGGTACATCTCCCCGTCGGGCACATCTATGTCTTTGATCTCAGCATGATCGCGAATACGCACCAGCGCAGGCCCCATGACGGCCATCGTTTCTTCACCTTTTTTGTGATAATGGTTCCCTCTGATGACCCCCGGTCCGCTGATGACCACATGGGCGTTCTTTTTGTTTGACAGGGCATCTCCAGGAAGGGGTTCAAAAACAACCCCTCTGGCGTCCTTTATGACATTCAGTTTTTCATAGTGAACAGGCATGCCACCCCCCGCAGAGTTGCCGATATGGCGTAGACGCCGCTATGCCCTTAGGACCGGAACCGGAAAACATGATTTGGGTGACGGGCGGCAGCCCGCCTTGGCATAAGGGTCCGCAGAACCTCGTCCTTAACGGATCGAATGGATCTCTTCCATGACGTTGATCTCCGGTTTTCCCGCCAGGACCGCCCCGATCCCTTTAAAGAAGGCCTTGAAGTGGGGCGTGGAGGAATGATAATCAAGGGCCGCCTGGTCCCTGTAACGCTCCATGATGACGATTGTGTCGGGTCTGTGGCCTTGTCCCGATTCATGGTATAGGACAGGGTTCCTTCTTCCTTGGCCACACCGGCCATCAGTTCCTTGATGAGATCAACGGCTTCATCCATTTTTTTGTCTTGAATGGGCAGCGTTGCAATAACTCCGATCATTTTCAATTCTCCTTTTTTCTAAAGAACAGACCGGATTCGCACGGATTCGAGACCGCTCTCGATCCGGGATCTGGCCCTGAATTACCTACGATTTTTTTCAGTTGGGCCTTTACAGCTTCAGCACCCCTTTGCAATCCGGGTAATCTGAGCAGCCCCAAAACTGCTTTCCAAGGTTCTTTCCGGTTTTTGCGGTCCGCAGCACCATGGGCTTGCCACATTGTGGACAGCTTGGAATCGGATCGGTCGGATCAGATTGATCGGACTGATCCGATTTCTTCTTTCTGCTCCGTTCCGCCAGCCTGGCCGCTGCCAGTTGTTCACTGTAGCCTCCACCTTCGACAAATTGCCTTTCCAGGGCGACCATCTGCTGATCCAGCAGGTAGTTGGCCTGGTTTATCAGGCAGATCAGGGCATTCGCCCGCACCGCAGGATTTTCGTGTTCCAGCCAGGGCGCGTAAAGTGCCCAGCGCTCCTGATCGGACAGATCCGTCAAATCCGTCCGATCAGACCGATCCGCCTGATTTTTTTTAAACCTCTGCGGTATCTGCCGGACGGCGGCAGCCTCCGCTGAATTCGGCGCCCACAGAGCCAGCCGCCGATGCCGCAGAAAATCCTCAAAGTCGAGGAGCAGTTCCTCAAAGCTGGCGCGCGCCACATTGAGCAACCGTAACTCCGTATGCGAAGAGGTTGCAGAGGCCCGGCTCCCTTCGGCGATGTTTTGCCGGCCGGAACGGGCCGCTTGCACCATTTGATCCACGGTGCGCGAGCGCGGGTCAATGAATTTCTCGCAAAACCAGTAGGTCGCGTCGTAGATGATCGTTGCCGTCTGAAAACTGACCGTCTTCCGGTACCCGCCGCTTGGCCGAAGTTTCTTAGGCATAATTCACCTCTTCCCCATTCTCTTTGGCCTGAAACATAATCATATCCGAAAAACAGCCACCTGTCATCCTTCAATTGAAGAACCCCACTTCAGGCAACGGGGAATGTGCTCGCTTTGAATTTTCAGCGTACAGGCACGCCATCAGAGCGGGAAAGGGAAGGGTCTGGGCCGAAATGCCTTTAGCTCCCCCTGCTTATCGAAAAGAGGCGAAAGTCCAAGAGGTTATTTAATTGCAGGGGTGCGGGAGATACCCTGAAAGCGCAGATCTCTCGTGAATGCGGTTTGCCAGGAAACACTCGATCGCCATACATCCGCTTCCCTGAAAGGCGATCTTTTCGCCTTGACTCGATGGCCCGTGCCTGGTAACAAATTTCAGAGGCTGCCTACAGGCGCCGGGGCCGACGACAAGACAGGAGAACTCCTCTTTCAGACGTCTGCATTGCTGAATGGAAAGGAATATGGCCGTGGAACTTGAAGTGGGGGCGAGGGGGTATGAGGAATGGGTGGTCTCGGAAAAGGATCTTGCCAGTTTTGCCGGGAACGTCGGCGTGGATGTCCTGTCCACGCACCGGGTGGTGCTCTTGATGGAGATGGCGGCCCGGAATGCCGTTTTGGGGAGGATTCCAGAGGGGAAAATCACCCTTGGGACCCGCATCGATATCCGGCACCTGTCAGCCGCACCGCCGGGGGTTCGGGTCTGCGCCGAGGCCGAGCTTACGGCGATTCAGGGGCGCAGACTCATTTTTCATGTGGCCGCCTTTGACCCGGTTGAAAAACTGGCCGAGGGCGAAAATGAGCAGATCATCGTATCCCTTGAGGCGTTCAAAACCAGGGTGCGGCGAAAAATGGAAGCCCCGTGGAGGACCCAGGGGTGCGCAGGCCTGGGGCTGCCCACGAGATAGGAGGCGATGAGACGCCATGGACCATATCAAGGCCATCGGATTCGATCTCTTCAACACCCTGATTATTGCCGAACCGGGGGCGCTCGATGAGGCCATGCGGCGATTGATGAGGGGCCTGGCGGAAAATGGCGTCTGCCCGGAGATCGAACCGTTCCAGCAGGCCTACCGGGAGGCCGCCCTCGGTTTTATCCGACAGGCGGCCAAAGACGGCATAGAGACCCACAACCGGTTCTGGATCAGTGCGGCCCTGAAGGGGATGGGATACGCCATCGAGCCGGATGATCCCCGGATTTCCTCTGCCGTTGAGTCTTATTTTTCAGCCTTTTTCGATTACTGCCATCCTATCCCCGGAACCCTTACCATGCTCGCGACGCTCAGGGGGTCATACCGTTTGGGTCTGCTCTCCAATTTTACCCATGCCCCTGCGGCCCTGAAGCTCATCGATCTTCTGGGCCTGGAGGATTTTTTCGAGGTGGTGCTGATCTCCGGTGAGATGGGGTTCCGGAAGCCCCACCCCCGGGTCTTTGACAAGCTTGCGGGCTCCCTCGGAGTGGACGGGGGAGAGATGCTTTATGTGGGGGATGATGCCGAGGCCGATATCGGAGGGGCCATCAGGGCAGGAATTCAGCCGGTCTGGTTCACCTATGCCCGCGACCGGAAAAGCCCCCTGCCTCCAGGCGCAGCCTCCGACCCATCCAAGATCCCGGCCCCCGACATCCCCTCGATTTCCAGTTGGGGGGAATTGCTGGCCCTTCTACATCGGTGAGTTCTTTTCCAACTCCGCCCCCTGCGAAATCCGTCTTGCGCATTGCAGAAAGTCGTCCGGATATTTTGGCCGAGTTGCGATAATTCCCGACCAGCCCTTGCCTTTGTTCCTAAGGAATGAATCCCATAGACAGCTTTGCTTGACTTTTGGATGGGTTAGATATAAACCAAGCCCATAGATATTCCCGTAGCAAGTTACTTTATTTCAACTCGCCAAAGAATCAGGACTTAAAATGGTAAATCAGTGTCAAAAAACCCCGTTACTCCAGACTGATGGAGCGCGGGGTTTCATGTTTTATGATTCCACCGAAAAGAAAAGAGAAAAGATATAGTTTTTCAGAAAAATAATTTCATAGACACGTCACTAAAAGCTGAACAAAATTAAGTGAATATGGGAAGTATCCTCAGATACTGTGAAAGGAGCCTGAGGATATGCAAATTCGGTTTACAAAAAGGACCATCGTTCGTTTACGTGAAGAGCTTAAAACAGCCCAAAGCCTGAGTAATTTGAGACTATTCAAAATCACTAAGACAATTCTTTTGATTGCCGACGGTGAGGCGATGAAGACCGTCGCAAACCTTTTTGTTGTTTCTCCAAAGACCGTTTACAATTGGTTTTGCCGCTTCTTAGCCGAGAGGTTTTCATGGCTTGTCGGTCATCATTATCGCGGTCGAGGCCGAAAATCGAAACTTAACAAGGAACAAAAGCAACGTCTGTATGATCTCATTTGCAGTGGTCCTGAAAACTGTGGTTTTGATTGTGGCATATGGACATCAGGGATGATTGCTGAACTGGTATTCCAGAAATTCAATGTCATTTATTCCCCCCGTTACTTGTGTCAGTTGCTGAAACAGATGAAATTGTCATATCAAAGAGCTGCATTTGAATCTGATCATCTGGATGAAGAAAAGCGTCGGGAATGGCGCGAAGTAACATGGCCAGCAATCCTCAAGCAGGCTCAGGAAAAGAAAGCCGTCATCCTTTTTGGCGACGAGGTCTCATTTGCCCAGTGGGGATCTCTATCAAGAACATGGGCACCCGAGGGTAAGCAACCCAAAATCAAGACTACCGGCAAAAGAAAGGGGATGAAAGTGTTCGGAGTCATTGGGTTTTTCAATGGAGATTTCCATTATATGGAAACCGCTGATAAGTTCAATGCTCAGACCTATGTTCAGTTCCTGGAGACTGTTGTAGGGCAGTACAAGTGCCCTGTCATCCTGATCGAGGACGGAGCAAAATACCATAATGGTCCTGATGCCAGAGATTTCAAAGAACGTATGGAATCAGAGGGTAAATTGTTTGTATACCGGCTCCCTTCCTATTCGCCAGACTATAACCCCATCGAAAAGCTCTGGCGAAAGACAAAAAGGGATGCTACCCACTGCAAGTATTTCCCAACATTTGATGACCTCAGAAACGCTGTCATGAATGCCTTTGAGAAATACATGCGAGATGCTACCAAAGTCATCGGCGTTATGAAAAAGTTGAGAGAGCAAGCAGGCCTATCTGCTGCTTAATAGCGGAAATTATTTTTCTGAAAAACTATAGATATTGTGGTCACTGGCCATGGTGGAGGGTTAGCTCGAAATTTGTTAAAAGAGACTGTAGACTGTCATGCAAACATACCAAAGATGGAAACTGCAAAATCAAGGGAATGCTGGCGGTCCTTTTGGGCGAACGTTGAACATCATTTGGCATAAAGGAAAACGACGATGGAGACGGCACGGGCATATGAGGAAATCGTTGATTTCATCGCGGCTGGAACGAATCCTGGCAGCGTCATCGCATTCAGGCCGTCGAGTGCTGTAAAAGCTCGGGTGGCATATCTGATCGACCGCGAAAAGACGACGGGTCTTTCTCCGGACGAGAAATCCGAGCTGGATCATTACGGCCAGATAAAGCACTTGATGCGGCTGGCAAAGGCCCGTGCGGCCCAATACGTTTCCCATGAGTAGCTACATCAGCGAACACCTCCGGCAGGTAGTTGCGCTCAGGGCGGATCATCTATGTGAGTACTGCCTGATCCATGGGCAGGATACGTTTTTCGGGTGCGAGGTGGATCATATCATCAGCCAGAAGCACGGGGGCCTGACAGAATCGGACAACAACGATATACTTCAACAACATCGACCGGAACGATTCTATCGCCCGATTGGCCAAACTGGCAGAAGATGCAAACACTTTCCTGTTGTTCACCGGCCATGAGACCTGATAACATGGCTGTGAATGAAACCCGTCACATATACCCGGCACGCAAAAAACAGAATGCGGTGGCGTAGGATTGCAAAAGCCGATGTGGCATCCGCGATTGCTTCTCCTGATTTTGAGGAGCCTGCTCTCGAAGACCGAAGGAATGTGTGGAAGAAGTTTTCAGGTAAATATCTAAGGGTTACCTAAGCATGCGCATTGAGTACGATAGAGAGGCCGACGCACTGTATATCCAGTTACGGGATGTATATGTGGAGGATAACATCGATGTTGAAGAGGGCATCTCCATCGATCTGGGCAAGAAGCGGCATGTGGTGGGTATCGAAATCCTGGATGCGAGTAAAAAATTGACATCGCGGGATATGACGAACATAACAATTGAAAATCTCCCCTTGGAAAAGGCCGCCTGAAGTATCCTATCGAAACCAGCATCACTCATACATGATTGCGCAACTTGAGCGCCGTGGGATGGGGATTCAGATAGGTCTGTTGACTCAGGTAGGGTTCCTGATATTTTCGGACATAGTGATTGAACAGGGTGATCGGTACAATCAGGGGGATGAGACCCTGATAATAGCTGGAGATGACCTCAAGC
>JAWOIH010000172.1:0-7353 GCA_046484725.1 Candidatus Desulfacyla sp.
TTCCCTTCGCTATCTTCTGTAAAAACACTTTTTAGATCTCTTCTGTAACACCGATCTCAATTCCCATTTGACTTTTTAGAGAATCTGCGCTTTAAGAAGGTGGACGTTTTTGCGTCACTAAAGCAACAGAGGAGATTTTTTTATGAACAACCATCGGTCGGGTCAGGAAAATGATGTGGTCGTGGAGGCCCTTCGTCCCTACGGCACGTCCATTTTTACGGAGATGACCGTGCTCGCCAATGCCCATGGCGCGGTCAATCTTTCCCAGGGCTTTCCGGATGTGGACGGTCCCGAGGAGATCCGTCAGCGGGCCGCGGAGGCCATATTGAGGGGTCCCAACCAGTATCCGCTCTCTGCGGGCATCTTACCCCTGCGGGAGGCGGTGGCCCGTAAGATGAAACGATTTTACGGGATTGCGGTAGACCCGGAGACCGAGGTCACGGTCACATCGGGGGCTACCGAGGGTCTGTGCGCCACCCTCTTGGGCATTCTGGAACCGGAAGACGAGGTGATCCTGATCGAGCCCGTCTACGACACCTATGCGCCCATCTCGGCCCTGGCCCGCGCCCGTATACGGTATGTATCGCTCGAAGGGGATACCTTCGAGCTTCCCAGGGAAAAACTTGTCCAAACCTTCTCTCCGCGGACAAAGGCCATTATCATCAACAACCCCCAGAACCCCTGCTGCAAGGTCTTTACCCGGGAGGAACTGACCTTTATCGGCGATCTGTGCGCGCAGTACAATGCCTATGCCATCGGCGACGAGGTCTACGAACATCTGGTGTATGACGGCAAAACGCACGAAACCCTTCTTTCCATTCCTTCCCTTCGCGAGAGGGCCTTTGTCGTCTCGTCCACTGCCAAGACCTTTTCCATGACCGGGTGGAAGATCGGGTATGTTATCGCAGCGCCCGCCCTTTCAAAGGCGGTGCGCATGAGCCATCAGTTCATCGTGTTCAGTGGCCAGCCCGCCCTTCAGGAGGCCATGGCCGTCGCCATGGATTTGCCGGACGGATACTATACACAGCTCCTTTCCGATTATACCCGCAGGCGGGACCTGTTGGCTGAGGCATTGGGCGAACTGGGATTTCGAGTATTCCAACCCGAAGGGACCTATTATTTGGTCGCCGATATCACCCCCTTGGGCTTCGATGACGATCTGGCGTTCTGCCGCATGCTCCCTGAAACGGCTGGGGTGGCCGCCATCCCCTGTTCGGTCTTCTGGAACAACCGACAGGGCGGGAGGCACCTGATTCGATTCTGCTTTGCAAAAAAGGAGGAGACCCTGCGCGAGGGGATGGAGAGACTGAGGAGGTGGCTCAGATGAAAATTGCTGCAGCCCAGATGGACATTGCCTGGCACGACCGGAAGGCCAACCATGTCAAGATCCGAGAGATGGCTGAGGCCGCCAAAGCGGCGGGGGCGGACCTGATCGTCTTCCCCGAGATGGTCGCCACCGGCTTTTCCATGGATACTTCCGTGACGGCCGAACCCATGGACGGGCCCACCCCTGCCCTCTTTCGCGGCCTGGCTCAAGATCTCGAAATGGCGGTTGTGGGGGGGTTCGTGCGCAAAACGGAAAAGGGCCGGCCCCGGAATGTCTCCCTGGCTGTGGACCCGAAGGGCGTTGATCTGGCCCTCTATGCCAAGATCCACCCGATCGGCCTCCTTCAGGAAGATCAGCACTACGATCCCGGGGATCGCACGGTCCCCTTTCATCTGGGTCCTGTCCATGCCGGGTGTCTCATCTGCTACGATCTCCGTTTCCCGGAGGTCTTTCGCCACCTGGCGGACCGATGCGGCCTCATCCTGGTGATTGCATCGTGGCCGGCCGTGCGTCAGCGCCACTGGGACATCCTCCTCCCTGCCCGGGCCGTGGAAAATCAGCTTTATGTGGTGGGGGTAAACCGGGTGGGAGAGGGGGGCGGGCACCTGTTCACGGGCGGATCCGCCATCATCGATCCCGCAGGGGAAACCATTGCTTGTGGCGGAAGTGCGGAAACCCTTGTTGTGGGAGAAATCGATCCTCAACGGGTGGAACAGGTTCGCTCGGCCATGCCCTTTCTGAAAGACCGGCGACCGGATTACTTTGATGAGACAAAAGGTTGAGACAGGGACGCGATTCCAAACCTACGAACCCCCTCCGGAGAATGATTTCTAAAATCAATGCCCCCCCCAACAAAAGTGTAAGCACATCAGAATAAACATAAGCAGATTTTTTGGGGCGTCAGAGGCGCAGCCTGAACAAAGGAACCCCAATACACGTTCCGGTTATCTCATGACGATCCTGTCCCTGGGCACTAACCCCAAGGGACCCAGTGACTGACTCCAGCTTAATGCTTCCGGCCATGATTTAGTGGATAGCGTTTATGGCATCAATTCGAGGTGTTCTTGACATGTGCACGATTATCAGGCAGGCTGCCCCGCAACAAACCTAAAAACTTAACCGTGTCCCCATCTTTCCATTTTTCACACAGGCTTTGGTGTACGGCGCGGACCCCCTGCCGTGCGGGCGATAAGGATCCAAATCGACCGTAACCTCGTGTGAACATGGCAGAATGAGGGGTTTTTGTCAGGTCCGGGTTTCGGCAGGCCGCAATCCTTGACATGGGAGAGCGGTTATTCTACAATCCTGGTGACTTCAGGAAGGCCTTGAAATTGTCGGATGTTGTGCATGTCAATCCATCCGATGGGTTCAGGGGGAATCATGCAGACGTCGAAAAGGGATTATCTCACAGGGCGCGCAGAGCCCTCAGAGAAAAGCATGGATGATGAGAAATGAGAACCCCGGGGCCCCGGCAGACTCTGTGAGAGATTTTTAAGGAGCGGATGTGAAGAGAAAAGAGGTTGTGGTCGGCGTCACCGGCGGGATTGCCGCGTACAAGGCCGCCGAGCTGGTGAGGCTTCTGGTGAAGGAAAACCTGACGGTCAGGGTCGCCATGACCCGAAGCGCCACCCGGTTCGTGACCCCCCTCACCTTCGAGGCCCTTTCAGGCAACCGGGTGGTCCATGAGATGTTCGGGAAAAAGGGGACGGTCATGGAACACATCCGCTGGGGCCAGGAGTCGGACCTGATCATCATTGCACCGGCCACGGCCGATTTTATCGGGAAGATGGCCCACGGGATCGGCGATGATTTTCTCTCCACCTGCGTGATTGCGGCTACGGCCAAGATCCTCGTCTGTCCTTCCATGAACGACCGGATGTTCATGAACCCGGCGGTTCAGGAAAATCTCCGGGTGCTGAGGGAACGGGGGATGACGGTCCTTGAGCCGGGGGAGGGGGGGCTGGCCTGCGGGACCGAGGGTCCGGGCCGGCTGCCGGAACCTGCCCATATCCTCGAACAGGCCAGGATTCTCCTCTCCGAACAGGATCTCTCGGGGCGGAAGATCCTTGTGTCGGCCGGTCCGACCGCGGAGCCGATCGATCCGGTCCGTTTCATCAGCAACCGCTCTTCGGGCAAGATGGGCTATGCCCTGGCCAGGGCCGCTGCGCGAAGAGGGGCCGAGGTCGTCCTGGTGAGCGGTCCCACGGTCCTCACCCCGCCTCCCGGCGTTACCTTCTGTTCTGTCAAGACCGCGGATGAGATGCATCGTTTGGTTTTTGAAAACCGCGAGGGATGTGATATCGTCATCAAGGCCGCGGCGGTCTCCGATTACAGGCCCCGGGAGTGTGCGGGGCAGAAGATCAAGAAGGGGGCCGCATCCCTCTCCCTGGAACTGGTCAGGAACCCGGATATCCTGGCCTGTCTGGGAGATACAAAGGCCGCATCTCCCTGCATCCTGGTGGGGTTTGCCGCAGAGACGGAAAACCTGCTGGCCAATGCCGAAAAAAAGCTGAAGGCAAAAAATCTGGATATGATTGTGGCCAATGATGTTTCCAGCAACGATGCGGGGTTTGAAACAGACACCAATCGGGTCAAATTCATCTACAGGGACGGACGGGTGGAAGATACGCCCCTCATGACAAAAGATGAGGTGGCGGACCGGGTTTTGGACCGGGCCATGGGCATCCTAAAGGGAGAAGCGTAGCCATTGAGAAGACCGGATGGCGGGGTCGGGCTGTCGCTTCATCGAGCGGTGAAACCGGAAACCCGGCGTTGAGCATTCGGTCCTTGACGATGCCCCATGAACCGATAAATCGAGACCAGCCTGCGGGTAGCGCCCGCCCTGGAGCGAGATCGTGAATACGGAAGCGGAAATCAGAGAGATCTTTTCCCACATGAGGGGTCTCCTCACGTCGTACCAGGAGATGGGTCTGGATCCCCCGCCGGTCTCGGCCGATGCATTAGGCGTTTCACGGAGGCCTGAACCGAAGCCGGTCCGACGGCCGGCAGCCCCCCGTGTCGAGGAGATGAAAGACAGGGCCGTTGTCCCGGACCGCGCTGCCTTGCTCGAGGCCCTGAGGGACCGTATCGGCGACTGCCGGCGATGCAAGCTTTCCAAGGGCCGGACCCACCTGGTGTTCGGGGAAGGCTCGCCCGAGGCCAGGATGGTTTTCGTGGGCGAGGGTCCGGGACATGATGAGGATAAGGTCGGAAGACCCTTTGTGGGCGAATCCGGGAAGCTCTTGACGCGGATCATCGAGAACGGCATGGGCCTGACCCGAAAAGATGTCTACATCTGCAATGTGGTGAAATGCCATCCTCCTAAGAATCGGGATCCGGAAAAGGATGAGATCGAGGCATGCCTGCCGTTTCTGCAGGAACAGCTGCGGATCATTGGTCCTGAGGTTATTTGCACCCTGGGCCGGGTGGCAGCCCAGGCCCTTCTGGAGAAGGACTTCAGGATTACCGAACAACGAGGACAGTGGCGGTCGTACCGGGGCATCCCCTTGATGCCCACCTTCCACCCCGCCTACCTGTTACATAACCCATCGGCCAAGCGGGAGGTCTGGGAGGACGTCAAACAGATCATGACACGGCTCGGTCTGGAGGTAAAGTTCCATGGCTAAATGGAGACGACCTTTTCTGATTTTCATATTACTGATCACCGTTTTGTGGGCCTGGCAGCCGGGTCAGGGATGGTGCGGCACTGCCGAGTCCGAAGGCGCGATCATGATCATCGAGCTGGAAGGCCCGATCAATCCGGGAACGGCCATGTACGTGATCAGGGGGCTTGAAAAGGCCGAAGAGGAGAGGGCCGGCGTGGCCATTATCCGGCTGGATACGCCCGGCGGGCTGGCCTCGTCCATGCGGTCCATCATCAAGGCCATCCTGAACTCCCCGGTTCCGGTGGTGGTCTATGTGGGTCCCAGGGGAGCGGGCGCGGCCTCGGCCGGGGTCATGATCACGGTGGCGGGTCATGTGGCGGCCATGGCAGAGGGGACCAATATCGGGGCGGCCCATCCGGTGGGTGCAGGCGGCAAAGACATTGAGAAGACCATGTCCGAAAAGGTGGTCAACGATATGGCCGCCTATGCACGGGGGATTGCCGAGGACAAGGGGAGAAACGGCGAGTGGGTGGAAAAGGCGATTCGGGAGAGCGTGTCCATCACCGCGGATGAGGCGCGTGAAAAGAGGGTCGTGGACCTGGTGGTCAAGGATATGGATCACCTTATAAGGGAACTGGACAACCGAGAGGTCGCGATGCCCCGGGGGAAGGTGACCCTCAAGACCGCAGACCTGAAAAGGGTGTACTACAAGCCCGGATTCCGGGACAAGGTCCTCAAGACCATCAGCGATCCCAATATCGCCTATATCCTCATGATGATCGGTCTGGCCGGGCTCTATTTCGAACTCTCCCATCCCGGGGCCATCTTTCCCGGAGTCATCGGCGCCATATCCCTGATCCTGGCATTTTTCTCTTTTCAGACCCTCCCGGTAAATTACGCCGGGCTTCTCCTGATCCTCCTGGCCATCATATTGTTTATTGCAGAGGTCAAGGTGGCGAGCTACGGCATCCTTTCCATCGGGGGATTGATTTCCCTGACCTTAGGGTCTATCATGTTGTTTGAAGATGTGGGGGTTTCTCTAAGGCTGATGTTGCCTACAATTCTATTGATCGGCGGATTTTTCGTGGTGGTGGCGGGCCTGGCGTTTCGGGCGTATCACGCGAGACCGATGGGAGGAGCCGAGGGTCTGTTAGGGGAAATCGGGGAGGTCAGGGAACCGATCGCCCCGGAGGGGCTGATCTTTGTCCATGGCGAATACTGGCGGGCGGTTTCGGAAGATCGTCTTGAACCCGGAGACAAGGCAGAGGTGACAGGGGTGAAGGGTCTGATCCTGACGGTCAGGAAGGTCCTGAATCCATTGCCCGGCAACCACGCACCGTTCGGTAAAGGAGGATAATATGTTTTACATATTGGCGATCGTGCTCTTTGTCCTGTTCCTGGCCTCGGCCATCAAGGTCCTGAAGGAATATGAGCGGGGCGTCATCTTTCGTCTGGGCAGGGTGATCAAGACCAAGGGGCCCGGCCTCATTATTTTGATCCCCATCATCGATAAGATGGTCAAGGTGAGCCTCCGTCTCGTTGCCATGGACGTGCCGCCCCAGGACGTTATTACGAGGGATAATGTCTCGGTCAAGGTCAACGCTGTGATCTATTTCCGGGTGATGAATCCCACCAATGCCACCATCGAGGTGGAGAATTTTCTCTTCGCCACGTCCCAACTGGCACAGACCACATTGCGGAGCGTCTGCGGCCAGGTGGAGCTCGACGAGCTGCTGGCTGAAAGAGAAAAAATCAACACCCGACTCCAGAACATCCTGGACAAGCACACCGATCCGTGGGGGATCAAGGTGACGACGGTCGAGGTCAAGCACATCGATCTGCCCCAGGAGATGCAGCGGGCCATGGCCAAACAGGCAGAGGCCGAGCGGGAGCGGCGGGCCAAGGTCATTAATGCAGAGGGCGAATACCAGGCCGCCACCCGTCTGGCGGACGCCGCGGCCATTATCCAGAAGTATCCGGAGGCCCTGCAGTTGAGATACCTTCAGACCTTGAAGGAGATATCGTCGGAGAGCAATTCAACCACCATTTTTCCGTTGCCGATTGATCTGCTGACGCCCTTTCTCAAAAAGGGTCAGGGAAAAGAGGACTCAGGAATTTAGTACCTTATCGCCCAGGTTTTCTGTTACAAAAAACAAGAAAACCTGGTTGTATCTCAGTACGCCTTATTTTATAGACTCACACGGAGCCACAAAGAACACAGAGAAAAGGGCATGTTCCCGTTTATTTTCAAAAAAAATCCTTTGTGTGCTTTGTGTCTTTGTGTGAGTCCCGCGGGATTGGTTGCGAATATCCGCTTTAGAGACAGTTAACGTGAGCGCAGGGATCAGGATTTCGAATCTTGCGCCTTTTTGGGAGACGTTCAGGCTTCCTGTTGAGTCGGGAGCCCGGGTGTGATAAAAG
>JAWOIH010000188.1:0-6601 GCA_046484725.1 Candidatus Desulfacyla sp.
GCCACTTATCCCGTTCGTAGTGTCGCCGTCAGGCGATTTTTCAGGGCCTAACGGCCCCACTACAAACGGATCGTATCGCTGCGAAAAGCAAAATGAGAATTGCTGCATCCATCTCATCGCCCTTGATGGATTTTTTCTATGCTGTTAAGCTGAATGCAATAATATCACGTGAGGAGTCTCCGATAGATGAACAACGAACAGATTGCCAAGAGCTACGAACCGGAAGACGTTGAACGGAAATGGTACGCCTACTGGGAAACCAACGGCCTTTTCCGGGGGGAGGCCGTTTCTGGCAAGCCGCCCTATTGCATTGTGATCCCGCCCCCGAATGTCACCGGGACCCTCCATATGGGCCATGCACTCAACAACACCCTTCAGGATATCCTCTGTCGTTTTAAAAAAATGAAGGGACACAACGTGTTGTGGCAACCCGGCACCGACCACGCGGGGATCGCCACCCAGAACGTCGTGGAGAGAGATCTGGCGGCCAGGGGAACGGACCGGCATGCGGTGGGAAGGGAGAAGTTCATTGACCTGGTCTGGGAGTGGCGGGAAAAATATGGCGGCCTGATCATCAACCAGCTGAAGCGGTTGGGATGCTGCTGCGACTGGAGCAGGGAACGCTTCACCATGGATGAGGGGCTCTCCAGGGCCGTTCGGGAGGTGTTCGTGCGCCTCTATGAGGAAGGGCTCATTTATCGCGGAGATTACATCATCAACTGGTGCCCCCGATGTCATACGGCCCTGGCCGATCTGGAGGTGGAGCATGAGGATACGGACAGCCGTCTCTACTATGTTCGCTATCCGTTGCAAAGCGGAAAGGGTCATCTGACCGTGGCCACGACCCGTCCCGAGACCCTGTTGGGAGACACGGCCGTGGCCGTCAACCCCGATGACGACCGGTACAAAAACCTGGCCGATACCCATGTCCTCCTGCCGATCCTCAATAAACCGATCCCTGTTATTTTTGACCGATATGTGGATACAACCTTCGGTACCGGCGCCTTGAAGATCACGCCCGCCCATGATCCGAATGACTTTGAGATCGGGAATACGCATCGGCTTGAGCGGATCAAGGTGATCGACGAAAACGGCAACATGAACCCACTGGCAGGCCCCTACCAGGGAATGGACCGGTTTGCATGCCGCGAACGGATTGTGGAAGACCTGGAGGAAAAGGGACTGCTCGAAAAAATCGAACCCTACCGGAACGCGATCGGGCACTGCTACCGCTGTAAGACCATGATCGAGCCGCTCCTTTCCAAACAGTGGTTTGTCAGGACCGCTTCCCTCGGCAAGGCCGCCGGCGATGCGGTCCGGTCCGGAAAGACCCGGATATTTCCTGCCAACTGGGAGGGGGTCTATTTTGAATGGATGGACAACATCCGGGACTGGTGCGTTTCGAGACAGATCTGGTGGGGACACCGAATCCCTGCGTGGTACTGCCGGGCATGCGGCGAGGTCCAGGTGGCCAAAGAGGCCCCGATGCGCTGCAGTGCGTGTGACAGCGATGATCTGGTTCAGGAAACAGACGTCCTCGACACCTGGTTCAGCTCGGCTCTCTGGCCGTTCTCCACCCTGGGCTGGCCCGACGTGACGCCTGAGCTCAAGACCTTTTACCCCACCGCGGCCCTGGTGACCGGTTTTGATATCCTCTTCTTCTGGGTAGCCCGAATGATGATGATGGGCATCCATTTTATGGGCGATGTCCCTTTCAAAGATGTCTATATCCATGCCCTGGTGAGGGATGCGGAGGGGAAGAAGATGAGCAAATCCAAGGGAAACGTCATCGATCCCCTTGCCGTGATGGACCAGTTCGGAACAGACGCCTTCCGCTTTACGCTGGCGGCCCTGGCGGCCCAGGGGAGGGACATCAAGCTCTCGGAAGAGCGGATCCTGGGGTATCGCCACTTTGTCAACAAGATATGGAATGCCGCACGATTCGCCCTGATGAACCTGGCAAAGGAGACTGTGCCAACCGCCGATCCAACCGTCTATACCCTTGCCGACCGGTGGATACTGACCCGGCTGGGAGAGGTCAGTGAAAAGGTCGCCGGATGTATCGAGGCATATCAGTTTAACGAGGCGGCCGGGCTTTCTTACCAGTTTGTCTGGCATGAGTTCTGCGACTGGTATCTGGAGATGGCCAAGGAGACCCTCTATGGAGCGGACGGGCCGGTCAGGGAGACCACAAGGGCCGTGGTCCTGAAGACGCTCACGGCCTCCTTGAAGCTCCTCCACCCCTTCATGCCCTTTGTCACAGAGGAGATATGGCAGCGGCTTCCCGGGACCGACGGGAGCATCATGACGGCGCGATTCCCCGATCCTGCCGAGTTCCCAAGGGATGAGGCCGCGTTGAAGGAGATGGATCTCCTCATGGGGGTCATTACCGCGATACGCAATATCCGCGGAGAGATGAACATCCCTCCCTCAAAAAACGTCCATATCGTCATTGACACGGGGAATAAGAGGGCCCAGGAAATCCTGGCCGGGAATCTATCTCACATCCGGTCCCTCGCCAAGGTCGATGAGGCGGCCATCGGCACGGGACTCCCCAAGCCCGACAAATCGGCCACCGCGGTTTTCGAACAGACCTTGGTTCATGTGATCCTGAAGGGGCTGATCGACTTCAAAGAAGAGGAACGGCGCGTAAAAAAGGAGATCGTCCGGATACAAAAGGAAATGGACGTTTCCCAGAAGAAACTGTCCAACAAAGGGTTTTTGGAAAAGGCGCCTGAGGAGATCGTGGTCGAGGTAAAGGCCAAGGCAGAGGGTCTTGCCTCCAAGCTCTCCAAGCTGCAACAGAACCTCTCGTTTCTGGAGACCCTCGATGCTTGATCTTGGACCCATGGCAGACCGCAACCGGGGTGGGTATGATTTCCGCAGGCGCCCCGACCCACTCGCCCAAGGCCGCTGATTTCATCCTTGAGATCCGGGGCAGCACAGATACGGTTGAGGTCTGAACCCTGGGGCTCTTAAACCTTAGGCACTTTAGGCGCTTTCCCTATGAATGTCCCTGCCATTGATATGAAAGGGGTCTGGTTCTCTTATGACAAGACCCCGATCCTGAAAGATGTCACCCTGACGCTGAAACAGGGCGATTTTCTGGCGATCCTCGGACCCAACGGCGGAGGGAAGACAACGCTCCTCAAACTCTCGTTGGGGCTCTTGAAGCCCGACAGGGGAGAGATCAAGGTCCTCGGAGAATCGCCGCACGATGCCAAATACCGGGTCGGATACGTACCCCAAAACACGGATTTCAACACCACCTTTCCCATCTCGGTCATGGACGTGGCCATGATGGGGAGACTGTCCCGGTCGCGCATCGGGAGAAGGTATTCCCGTGACGACCGATCCAAGGTGGAAGCCGCGCTCAAGAATACAGGGATATGGGACTACCGGAACGCCTTGATCGGCAGTCTCTCCGGCGGACAGAGGCAACGGGTGTTTATCGCCAGGGCCCTGGCCACGGATCCGGAAATCCTCTTCTTGGATGAACCGACGGCCAGCGTGGACCCGGATTTTGAGATGGATCTCTTCGAGTTTTTGAGAGAGCTGAACCGAAAGGTGACCATCGTCACCATCACACACGACGTCGGGGTGATATCCAGGCATGTAAAATCGGTAGCCTGCGTCAACAGGACCCTGATCTTTCACGAACAAGGACAGATTACCCCGGAGATGCTCGATATGGCCTATCACTGCCCCGTAGACCTGATCGCCCACGGCATCCCGCACCGGGTGCTGCCCACGCATACCGAGGAATAAGGCCATGTGGGAGGCACTCCAGCTCGATTTCATGCGAAATGCCCTGCTGGCAGGCGTCCTTGTCAGCATCTCGTGCGGCATTATCGGAAGCCTCGTGGTGGTCAACCGGATCGTCTTCATCTCAGGAGGGATTGCCCATGCCGCCTTCGGAGGCATCGGACTGGCATTTTTCCTGGGCTTTTCCCCATTTCTGGGCGCCGCCCTCTTCGCCGTGGGCGTCTCCATGATCATGGGCGTGGTCAGCTTCAAGGCCCGGCACCGGTCGGACACCATCATCGGGGTCCTCTGGGCCATCGGGATGGCCGTCGGCATTATCCTCATCGATCTGACGCCGGGGTATCATGTAGACCTGATGAGTTACCTCTTTGGAAGCATCCTTACGGTCCCGGCATCAGACATCTGGATGATCATCCTCCTGAACGTGGCCATCCTCTTTGCGGTCATTGTTTTTTACAAGGAGTTCATCGCCATGTCCTACGACGAAGAGTTTGCCTTTGTTGTGGGCATTCCTGTCCGGCCGCTCTACTTTGCCCTGCTCGGCATGACGGCCCTCTCGGTCGTCATGACCATACAGGTGGTCGGCCTGATCCTGGTTATTGCCCTCTTGACCATCCCCCCCTATATTGCGGAGAATTTTACCCGGTCCCTGGGCGAAATGATGGTGATTTCGTCGATCCTCGGCATCCTTTTCACATTGGGCGGGTTGTGTCTCTCCTATGCCTTTGATCTCACGTCCGGGGCCACGATTATCCTGGTTGCAGGCGTCGGGTTTTTTGTTTTTCAACTGATCGGCCTGCTGAAAAGAAAGGGAGGGTCCTGCCCATGAGTTTCAATATCTTTTCCCCGGTGAAAAGGGTCAAGAAAAGAGAAAAGGACAAGGACAGTTTCGACAGGCTCATCGACACCATCGAAAGGTTCGCCCCAAGGGACCGCCTGTCCGAAAGGGAGGCCTACTATTACAATTACAGGATCATGGACGCGTATAAGCAGCCCCTTTTGGCCCTTCTCGAAACAACATCGCAGATCGAGCGGTTTCGAATGGACCCGGACGGACACAGCCGGCAACTCTTCCTGGGCCTGAAGGCCTTTTATGACATCAGAGACAGGCTGTCCATGGAAGATGCTAAAAGAGACATGGGCCTTGTCAGGAGATTCCGTGACCTTCTCATCTATTTTTATGGCAGAAAGGACCTCTCAGGCGAAGACATTCGAGAATTGCTGAAGGACGTGTAGCGATCCCCGCCTGCCCGAGAAGAGATGAAGACCATCGACATACGGAGCCCGAACAGCCGCACCTTCAAGATGCTCCTGAGACTGACAAAGGCACGGGGCGTCAAAAAGTATGGCATGGCCATTGTCTCCGGTCCCAGGCAAACCCATGAAGTGGCGAGGGACTTCCCGGATCGATGCGAGGCCCTGATCTTTGCAGAAGATCAGCGTCCCTCATCCGGGCCCCCCATGGACCCTGTCCCCAGGTATCGCCTGGCAGGGGAGCTGTTTCGTCAGATAGACCTCTTTGACACGGGCCATCCGCTGCTGATGGTCCGCTTCCCTCCATTTCCCCGGCTTGTGCAAGAGGTCTGGCCACCCGGATGTACGCTTTGCATCCCGTTCCAGGATCCGGCCAATGTGGGATCAGCGATACGGGCGGCTGCGGCCTTCGGCGTGTCGCGGGTGGTCATCCTGAAAGAGGCGGCCCATCCGTTCCATCCCAAGGCAATCCGGGCCGCAGGAGGCAATGTCTTCAGGGTCCCCATCGTGGAAGGGCCCCGACTCAGTGAACTGGCCCCCCTGGGTGCGCCCGTCATCACACTCTCCCCAAAGGGAGCGGATGTGTCGGGATACCGGTTTCCCCCGAGTTTCTGTCTGGTCCCGGGGCTTGAAGGTCCGGGGGTCCCCGACGGCATCAGCAGTGCCCGGGCCATTGCCATCCCGATGAAAAACCGGGTGGAATCCCTCAACGCGGCCATGGCCACAGGGATCGTGCTCTACCTGTGGCAGAGGGGGCGGGCGATTGGGGAGTTGAGGGATTGAAGAATTGGGGAATTGAGGAATTGAAAGAAAATGGGAGATAATAGAGAATGAATACCCAAAAAGAGATCCATGCCCTTGTCGTGGAAAAAGATGAAGGCGTAGCAGAGGCAATTGAGAGGATGCTGGAGGACAGGCACTACAGGGTGACCCTCCTATCCGGGAAGGACGACGCGATCCGGCTTCTGAAGGAGGGGCCTATTTCATTGGCGGTTGCAGGCGAGGCGGAGGGCAGCGATTCTCCATTTCATATCATGAAGGACATCGTGATGACGTCCCCCATGACATCCCTGATTCTCATTACCGACCTTCCGAAAGAAGAGGTGGATGACAAGGCCGAGGGATATGGGATATTGGGGCATGCAGGCAGATCGCCCAGATCGGAAGACATAATCCCGCTCCTGGAGTCTTTTGAGAAGATCCTCAACGCGTTCTGACAACATGCATGGTAAGCGGTCACAGGGGGCCCTTTCAGGGCCTCTCCCCCCGAGACCAGACACCATGCACCTTCCGCACCGGCCAAACGGTCTGAATTCAGACGTGACCTGCGGACCCATTTAAAAAAGGCACGAGACATCCCCGTTGGAGAGTGTCCCGTGCCCTGCGGTTTGCCTGTTGAAGACCCCTCGAACCTATTCTTCTTTGTTCTTCATGGGGTCGAATTCCTTTTTCAGTTTCTCCACATTGACTTCCTGACCCTCGCCCCACCAGTTTTGCTCTTTCGACTCCTTCCCGGTCTCGAGCGTAGGATTCTTATACCCGTACCAGCTGTATCTGAGATGCTCCCAGTTTTTATACATGG
>JAWOIH010000263.1:0-10885 GCA_046484725.1 Candidatus Desulfacyla sp.
CGAAAATCAAGTCTCTCTGCTGCGGCAGGGATACCCGATGCTTGAGCCATAAGCCCAAAGGATCCAGTCCGTTTCTTAACTCCACAGCATTTTCGATATTTCCTTGGTCTGTAATTCATTGATTTCATTAAATTTGACTCCAATTCCGGGCACCTGCATGGCCGTACCCCATTTAACGCAGCGGCACACCTGGGCACTGATCGGCGTCCTGTCGCTCAATTCCACGACAGTGAGCCACGCCGTGTCGCCTGGCGCCCAGTCCTGAACTGAAAAGAGAAAACACCCCTTTTCGGAAACATCCACGGTAACGGTTTTTTCGGAAGTCGAGATTTCCGAATCCCTGTCCTTGGATAGGATCACGTTGAAATGGATCTCTTTTCTGATATGGTAACCCAGCCGGCGCGGCGTGAAGGGACGGCATTTGTCATTGATGAAATCGAGCAGTGTCGCTCCGGGGTCCTGTCCCGGGTAAAAGACCCTTATCTGTCGGCTCTCTTTTTCAATACTCACATGGGCCGCCGGAAATTTCCTGAGCGTACTGTAGATAAACTCCCTGTCATTTTTAAGGGCATATATCTTTGTGGGCATGTCGATGACGACGCCATGAAAATAAAGATCCGTCACGTCCGCATTCAGGCCTTTAAGCGATGGAACTGCACTAACCTTGACCCCGAAGCCTCTGATGGCTTCACAGTAGATATTTCTCTCTCCATTCTCCATTGCGATGAGTAAGATCCTGGTGTCCATAAAAACAAGAACCTCCTCAAGCAGGTTTGTCGCCGCGGCAGCTGATTGATTTACGACACATGGGAAATATGCAGTTCCGTTTGGAAGATCTCGATATGCCTTTTGTGACCCCTCTTGAGGATAAGGGGCATCGCTTTATGCCTCTATTTCAATGAAGAGCGGTTCATCCATGCAACGCGCTGTCAATTTTTCTCGCAGGCCCTTTTATCCATGGAACCTATATTATGACTGCTTCGGGCACGTTGCGTCTCGGCCCCGGGAAAAGGTTCCGTTAAAACCATCAAGATGCATCAAATTTTTAAGCATAAAATGTGCCGTCCTTTGGGTCGTCATATTTTCGACAAGATCGCCATCTAGTTACGACACCGCAACTCTGCGGTTGGCCCAAGCTCCCGCCCTAACGCAGCCCAGGGTGTTCTTTGATCTCCTGTTCAACGGTCTCAGGATCTTCGGCGTTATATCGGACCAAATTCTGCAGGTGAAAAAGGCTGTCCGGATCAGTCTGCATGAACCTTAGGGCAATGGCCTCCAGTTCGCTACGTATGACCTCCGCATCGATCCTGATTTCAGGCCCCGCGTCAGCACTGCCTAGAACAAATCTCAGGGAACAGGCGGTTCCCGGCTTCAGATCTGCAGTAATCCCGAGAAGGCATCCACCGACACTGAGATCCATCACCTCGCCGGTTCTGTATACGCTTCTATCTACCATCAGTTGAGCCTCAATTCCGAAACGAACCCGGCTGAAGCGTCGCTTTTCCTGTACCATAGCTGTCCCTTTCTTCGAGAGTTTTGTTCTCCTTCACCGTAGGTCCTGAAACTGTTTCCCGCGAGTGGTCTCAATGTTACCCGGATGGGCCATCTTCGTCAAATCATTTCCTATCCAGCACGATGGAAGACTCCCCGGAAAGAAACCCTTTGGTAAATCGAAACCCATAATGGTATAATATTGCCATGGAAGATCAGCGCAAGGCAAAATTGCTTAAGAAGATCATACAAAGTGATGGCGTTCCAGGGCTGTCTCCTCTTGCCGTCCGGTTAGTCGAACTGGCCACAGACGACCGAAAGGGCGCGCGGGACCTGGCTGACATTATTGAAAAAGACCCTGCCCTGGCCACGAGGCTTCTCAAACTGACGGGGAGTGCGTTTTTTTCCCGGCCGGCTCGGGTCACATCCATCCCTCAAGCCATTGTATTGTTGGGTTTCAAGCGTGTGCGCCTGATGGCATTAACCCTTTCCCTCCGAGATACCTTTCCAGCTGACCGGAAAGGCGGTGTGGATTACAACCACTTCTGGAAGACCTCCCTCTATAGGGCATTGATTGCTCAGGAACTCACCTCGACTGCGAGGCTGGTTGATTTGCGCCCGGAAGAGGCCTTTGTCGGTGGCCTGCTCCTAGAGGTCGGTCAGCTCATGCTCCACAGTGCCATATCCGACCCGGAGGAAGCGTTTTTCAGGGGAGATGAACCCATGGAGACACTTATTTCATGGGAGGAGGAAAAGTTCGGGATTCACCATCGAAAGGTGGGGGCGCTTGTCCTTCAGCGATGGCGGTTTTCTGAAGACCTGGTGGAGTGCCAGAAATATTTCGGGAATGAGGCCCTGTCGTCGGATAGGCCGATCCTGTGCAGGATCGTGGAGTTGGCGAGGAGGGCGACAGAAATCGTTTTTGGGTCGACAGACACCCTGTACGAGCTTCACAAAGTGGCCCGGGAACTTTTTCTTCTCGATAAGGACCAGGTGGACGACATCCTGTCGATGACTTTCGGCAAGGTGGAAGAACTGGGAGAACAACTCAGAATAGAGATTGATTCGGAAAAGGATATCATTGCCGTCATGGAAAAGGCAAACCTCGCCTTAGCCAGGCTCACGGCTTCGTTGGATACGTCGATCCAGGGGCTCGTTGCAAAGGTCAAGTCCTACGATCAGTCGCTGGTCGAGATTTCGCAAGCGGCTGACCTTGGCCGCCAGGAGACCCTCAACAACACCCTGGACGCGGTCGCCCATGAGATTCGCAATCCGCTTCTGGCCATTGGGGGGTTTGCCGAAAGACTGGCGCGCCATGCCTCCGAAAGAAATCGCGCCCAAGAATACGCTAAAATTATTGCAAAGGAATCCGAACGGTTAGAGCGAATTCTCAGGGAAATTGTCGGTTATTCACAGATCTATGCACCCTCTTTTTCAGAAAGGGACCTGATTCCTCTCGTGAATGAGGTTGTCGATGAGCTTGCGGATCTGTTTCGCGAAAAGGACGTCAGGGTCATTAGAGATTTTTATCATGAAGCCTTGAAGATTCCGATGGACAGGGATGGCATGATAAAGGCACTGCGGCAGTTTATCAAAAACGCGGCAGAGGCGATCGATCAAACCGGCGGTCAGATAGTGTTATCCATACGGCCGTCTGCTTTAACGAATGAAGTGGCCCTGACCATTTCCGATGATGGGCCCCCTATTCCGGAGACGATCCGAAACCTCCTGTTGGATTCGAATCTTTCCGGAAAGTCCTTTGACCAAGGCTTGGGATTTCCCCTGGCCAGGAAGATCATCGAAGCCCACAGGGGACGAATCGAACTCAGTCACCCAGAGGCTACGGGTAACGTCGTCAGATTATTTCTCCCAACCCAACACGCCAAACCTTCAGACCCGATTAACACTGAAGTTTGACGAAGAACCTGTCGAGAGGGTATGTGTAAGGATTCTTAGCGGGCCCCCGGGAGTTTGCCAAAACACGCTTCGAAAATTCTCCGGGCGGATGACGCGGGAGATCAGATATAACAATCTATGAACTGCCCCCTTTTGGGGGTGATCACTTCCTGTCCGTCGGATCCGTAAACGAAGGATGATTGGGCAGGGGAACACACCTCAAATACCACCGGCTCCCTGGATCGGGCCGGGAGATATCGATATTCCATGCCCGGACGATTATCAGCCCCTATGGGCACAGGGAGAAAACTATCTATCGGCATCAAGGCGTCTGCAACGACCATTTTCGGGAAACCCATTCAAAGGGATTTGAGAATCGAGGACGGGACGCTCTCTTTGATTCCTGCCTTGACGTCAATCAACGCTGAAAACGACGCGTCTGCCACGATTCTTGGGGGGTAAATCTTTTCTATTTGTCCTCAATATGAATAACATAGGAAATTGGAAGACCGTTGTCAAACTCAAATTTATGGAGATTTTTGTGCAACGCCAAGAGCGGAGAATGCTTTGTGGACGATAAAATCTGCCGCCAAGGCCTAACCGGCCAAGGCGGCAGATTTTAGGAAAAGAAAAATAGGTTATTAATTCGATGGGTTAGTGTGATATCAGAAAGCGCTATATCATCCGCCCACATGACCCTGAATGAATTCATAAGCCACGGTAGACCTGAACGACGGGCTCGCTGGATCTTGTATGTTAAACAAGGCCAGCTTCTTTTCTCTGGCAGGAAATTCCCAAATGCCTACATAATCCAACAGATTTCTGTCGCACCTATGTTTAGTGGAAAGGAAATCGACCGCCTTTTCTATAAAGGGAAGTGTTAACATTGCGTTGTCCTCTTTTCCGATGGAAATCTACTTGACTCTATTATCGTCAACAACGCGGCAAGACTTTATCTGAATTTGAACAGTCGCTTGAGTGTGGCCGCCATTTTTTGCTGCACCCGCGGATGCATCCGCAGGGACCGGCAGCATATAGCCATGCCGACAGGGGGAGCGAAATGAAAATGGATGCTACCCAAGTCATCCCGTCCGATATACGCTAACGTCTTTGGACCTCTCTGAGGCATGAGGGGTGCGCGGGCGTGACCCAATCGTGTGATCCTGAAAACTTTCAAGAAAATGGGGACAAACCCAGACCATACAGAAGTGGAGGGCCTGGCTAAAGGCAGATGACCTTCCATTCCGGGCATCAGTTAAGGCCTCAGGCTGGTTCCCATCGATGCGGTTGAGAGACTTGTCTTGGGGCGGAAGATTGAGAAAAACCCCAGAAGAAATCTCAATGCGACATGTCTTTTATGTAATTGACCTTGCGTGATTTGATAACTATCCGGATTTAATGATTTTGTTGCTTTATCGACCTTTGACGGAGGTTCCCCGGATATCCTTAGCGCCTCTTGCTTCAGTATCTGATGGAGGTCTTTCTTTGACCATTTTCTATATTCATTAAGCGTAAGGTCCGGCATGATAAAACTCCAGGACTTATAAAGAGGCTTCCAGAGAGGATGTTGTGTTCTCTTGTCAATTCCGTTTCGTGCAGATGGCGTTTACGGAAAATGATCGGGATCAACAACGCACACACCCCTGAGAATCCGGATAGATGACGCTTCAAAGCCCCCTTGCTGAATTATTGCCTCTGCCGGCCTTCGCCACCATATGGTGTATTTAAGGGGTGTTGAGGTTGACCGGCATACAATTTGTCATTGGATCTTCTTTGTTTCAGGACTGCGATGGTCTTGTCAAACAGACACTGATCTTCAAAAAAAATCTGTTGGATGTCACGAATGCTCAATCCGTTTTTGGCGGTAAGATACATGGTTATCGTTATCCTTTCTCAAAATCAATCGAGAGTCGATTCTGTTGTGGTCTTCATCTGATATATCGGTACAAGGTGTCGATTTCTTAAGGCCATATGAGTCCCATTCATCCTTGTCCCCGGTGCCGTGCGGTTCATGCCTCTCCTCATCTTTAAAATTATGCAATATCCATGCAAAAAAGCGTTTGGAAGGCATCCATGCGCTATTTTTGAGATCCGAACCGTGCGCATCGGGATTAACTGTCTGGAATTGAACGAAGAGATGGTTTTTACGGCTCCACAAAGAGGTGATGTCTGGACGATTCCGGTTGGGTTTCCGGCGCGAGAGGCGCATGATATTGACGATCCGGAGTCCAACTGCCGACATTTGGATTCAGTGGGAAAATTTTGCAGCGCAACAGCGGTTATGATCGACAGGGCTACCGGGAGAACTCCAAGAAGGGCTGTTGGGGGAAGGCTTCTTCACGACAAAGTAATCCATGCAGGCGTATGCGTAAAAGATCAGCAAAGGGAGCTTCACCCGCAGGGCGCATGATCATTGAGCGCGGACGTTCAGAAGAGGCTTTTCGTTATGCTTTTAAAGGAGCTCACTGAGCGGGACGTACCCCGGCGGCGTCTTGTTTACTAACTCCCCTTCTTCATTATATCTTTCGACGACGACCATGTTATTTTCATCTATGATTGTTTTTGTCCGTGTCTCCCCCTCCCACTTCATGTTGGGTTCAGGGCTTCCTTCAGAGGCCTCAACCGGACGCCTCTCCCTCATTTTTTCGTTTTCCTGCTCGAAGTGGACCTGCGCTTTGATGACGTTATGATGATTTAACTGCTGTTCGTTCAGGCCCATACCTGCAGCTGCAGAATCAATCATGGCAAACCTCCTCTTCATAATTTGTGGTCAACGGGGGCTTTCCCTTCCCCCTGCACTCGTTATCGGAATCTATGCCTAAAAACTTTAGCCTTTTTTTTAAAAAAAAATGAAAAAGGCAACGCCGGATACGAGCGGTTTGGTTTGGCCACACAAAATCTGCGCTATGCAGGGGTTTATGGTGCCTGCTTGAACGGTAAGAAATAGGAGGCGGGCTTCAAATGTCGATTCGATAGACAGGGCTTTTCCATCGGGAATCCCGCAGAATGCGGGATCCGGCCTTCGCTTCGACGAGCAATCAGGGCCAGTTTCATACGCGCGGGTCAATAGAGGGGTTCAGAATCCGGGTCGCCCTCTTTTTCCTTGAACAGCGCGATTTCAACCCTGCGATTCGCCTCTTTGTTTTGAGGAGATGAATTCTCGTGGAGCGGACGGAACTCCCCGTATCCCTGGATGGTTATCCTTCGCGGATCAACCCCGCTACGGATGATTGATTTTGTAACGGTAATCGCCCGGGCCGCCGACAACTCCCAGTTTGAGGGGAACTCATGGGTTGCGATGGGGGTGTCATCGGTATGGCCTGAAACCATGACGCTATATTCCTCTTTAGCGGCTATAAGGCGAGCAATCTGCTCCAGCGTCGGTTCGAAATCAGTCAATAGCCGAGCTTCACCCACAGGGAAGGTGAGTCGCTCCCCTAAGACAAAGACAAGCCTGTTTTGGTTCCACCTGATTGAGCAAGCCGATCTTTCGGTTTTATGTATAGCGCTCAAAGCCGCCTGTTTCAGGTGCTCCATGGATCCTTCGGTGGCTGATCCTTCGGAAATATCCATTTTCTGCGGTTCCTGTTGCGGCTCCGGAACTGCCGGCACATGAGAAATAAAAGCCGTTGTGTCGCTGCCTTCGGAGGGATCTGTATCGGTCAGGGTGGGGACGACATGCGGTCTGATGGAAACGGGTTTGAAAACAGCGGATTCCATTTGTGCAGGGGTTGTCGAAGTCAGATGAACCGGCGGCAAAGTTTCAGCGGCGGTTCTAAATTGTGAAGTGGCGGCGCCGGAGAATATCTGACCTGAAGATTGGGCGTACAGAAATATGAAAAAGATCAGGAGGAGCGTAAGAAGATCTGCCAGACTCCATAGAAACGTGTCTTCCTCAACGGAATCCGCTCTGAGGATTGCCATCCTGGGGGTTTCTCTTTGATCGGAAAAAAGGGATTGGCTTTTCATCGCTTTAAACCTTGCTTAAACGTTTTCCTTTTTCATGAGCAGTCTCCGGACGAAAGACTGCTCAGGGAGGCGTCCTGGAGGGTTTAACGTATCGATACTATGGGCCTCGGGAAGAGAATGCGCTGTCAGATACGACTGTAGGTGATGAGAAACGACCTTCGGATTTCTTTTGTCAGAGATCGCCATCACCCCTTCCTTTATGATGCTGAGTTGAATGAACTCGGTTCTTGTGTATTCGGAGAGTTTCTTGGCCAGCGGGACAAAGAGAAAGTGGGAGAGCAACGATCCATATAGCGTTGTCAACAAGGCAAGAGCCATGCCTTTGCCGATTTCCTCTGGATTCTGCATATTGTTGAGAACGCTGATTAGGCCGATGATTGTACCGACAAACCCGATGGCCGGCGCAAGCCTCGCCAGGGTGTTCAGGATGTTGATCTGCGACATTTTTCCTGATAGATAGATGTCAAAATCTCTATCCATGATTTCATCAATTTCATCTCGCTGATAATCGTCCACAACAAATTCAATACCCTTGCGAAGAAAATGGCTGCTGGCCCTTTCTCCTTCTCTTTCCAGCTCTCGGATCCCATACAGCCATCTGACATGAGCAAGTGTTTCTATTTCATATACCAAGGTCTTGATGCCTTTGTCGTCGTGTCGGAAGACCTGATGGAGGCTCTTCAGGAGTTCTCTGAAGGTCTTGATGGGAAAGGCCATAAATCCGCACATCAGGGTTCCTCCGAAGACAAGGAGGTAACTCTTCAGGTTGGTCATGTCGGATGGATCCCCCACCATATTCCCGATGAAGAACAAAAGAATCGTCAATCCGGTGATGAGAAGCAGCATTTGGGTCATGGGCGGTTCTCCTTACACTGAGTTGGTTTTCGCCATAAGATGAATGCACGGTCTATGCCACATGTTTTTCTTGAGATAAGCCAAACGAATTCATATGGTTAACTCGACTCGGGGCACCCTTTGCATATGGGAAAAAGTTGCCCCTGGGGCAAAAATGGGCCTTCGCCGTCAACAGGTTCGAGGGTTTCTGTTCAGAGCCGGGTTCATGGGGTAGGTTTTGTCAGATCTTCAATTTGTGGATTTCATCTGTCACGAAGAGCTTTGACAGAAAAGGAAAAGGGCTTTATGCCGTCGTGGCATGAAATAGGTGAAAGGCCGGGAGGTCTCTTAACCGATCTAAGGTGAGGTGTGACATGATAGATCAGGCCGGGTGTATCGGGGGGGGGTATTACAGCAATCCGTCATATATCTTTCTGTACAAAAAAACATTCCTGATAAAGTCCCTGGTTTCGGGATAGGGAGGAACCTTCTTCAGCTGCCCGACCAGATGCGGCCCCGCATTATATGCAGCCAAAGCCAGTTCCATGTCCTGGAATGTATAGATACACTGAGATAGGTATTCAGCCCCGGCATGTACATTTTGTGTTGGATTGAAAGGATTTGCCACTCCGAGGGAGCTTGCAGTGGAGGGCATCAACTGCATTAATCCCATGGCGCCTTTCGGAGAGACCGCCTCCGGATCAAAGTTCGATTCTACCTTAATCACCGCCATGAGCAGGCTCTCGTCAATACGAGTCCTTTTTGCTGCGGTTTGGATAATGGGAAGATACTGTTTCTCCCTTTCTAATAGTCGAGACTGGGTTGTAACGAGATTCTCAATGAATGGCAAAAATTCTGGTTTCTCAAGATTCGGCCTAACGGCGGTCTCTTTAAGGGCTTTTGTCTCGGTATTATCAAGCGGCAACGGCGGCGGGGGCACATTGAGACACAACATTTTCATCTTGATCTTTCTGTCGATGTCTGCACGGCTTTCCCTCCCTGAAAGAATCGCGCTTATTTCATGTTCGTTGTAACCCAACATCTCCAGCTTGAATTTCAATGACATTGCCAGGGCATTTCCGGAAAAGACGACAAAGATCAGAGAGGCAAAGAGAGTCGTCCACAGTCTTGGCGAGCCGAGACTGTGGCGGGAGTCAGTACGGAAAAGACGTACGGTCAGCCTCATGTTCCTCTTTGTATAGCCGCTGTTATCTTTCATTTCAAATCAGAAAACCCGTTTCGAACCCTGAGGGAGGCGCCTCCCCTTACCCTGAGTGATCGTCAGCAGATGAAAGTTAAAAGAGAAATCCCATGGGTGTCAAGAAAAATTGCAGGGTCCACACCTATCCGTTTCGTTAGATCGAACATCCGGAGCCGTTCCTCGCCCTTCATTCCGAACGGATTTCGCTTGCCAAATGACGCTCAAATATGGTTCGTTAATGGGTTATAGAAGGCAAACGGCCTCCTTGATCGATTATGAGGCAAGAAAATACAGCAACATTCATGCCATATTATATCAAACGGTACGCCTGTCGGCGCTAAAGAAATGGTTGAATAAGTGGGCGGTTGACATGGCAATAAAGGGTCTATAGAATATTTGCACACCGCTTCTAAGCCAGTCTTTTTTTACACAACAGGGATAAGGAAATTTTCCATGAGAATAGTCTGCCCGGGTTGTAAGGCCGCCTATCAGATCCCGGAGGAGTTGCTGCCTCAGCGAAAGATGATCACGTTTAAATGTAAAAAATGTGACTGTCAGATCCAGTTCGCCCGGCCCCAGATGAAGGAGAAAGGATCCTCTCCCATCCCCTCTGATGATAAATCCTCCCAGACCGAAAAGAGAAGTATTCGGGCGCCTGCAGAACACGATCCTGCAAAGGTGCGGGCCCTGAAAAGCAAGATTCGGATGTGCCTTATGGGTTTTATTCCGCCGGTAGCTAACGTTATTGCCAAGGCCCAAAAGGTGATGGCAGACCCCTACGCCGGTTTAAGAGAACTGGCGGAGGTCATCGAGACGGACCAAGGCATCACGACCAATGCACTGAGAGTCGCCAACTCTGCATATTATGGTTTGTCCGGGAAGGTGACCTCTATAGGCCATGCCTCTGTTCTTCTTGGGAATAAGATCCTGGGAGAAATTGTCACGATGGCGGGTGCCAGGGGCTTTCTGGGAGAAAGCCTGAGGGGCTATGGCCTGGATTCAGGGACCTTGTGGCGTCATTCACTGGCTGTTGCCGTTGGCTCGAAGCTGCTTGCTGTTAAAAAGTGCCCGGAATTTGAACAAGATGCGTTTGTCGCAGGGCTCCTTCACGATGCCGGCATGATTATGTTGGACCCGCATATTTTTGAAAAAAAAGGGGCATTCGATGAGATCGTAAGCGATGGTTCGTACACCTTTCTTCAGGCAGAACGGATGGTACTGGGGACCGACCATCCCGAGGTAGGTGCTGAAATGTTCGGGGAGTGGGGGCTCCCCCGAACCTTAATGAAATCTGTGGCAACGCACCATCGTCCTGTCTCATCTGGCGGGGCAGTGGGGTATGTTGTGCACTTGGCAGATATCATGGCCAGAAGGTGCGGATACGGGATCGGGGCTGATGATATGCTTTACACACCGGATGACAAGGCGATGGAGTTCCTGGGGCTTGAGGAGGCGGAGCTAACCGGGCTACAGAGTGAAATCAGTGAGTCTGTC
>JAWOIH010000284.1:0-9732 GCA_046484725.1 Candidatus Desulfacyla sp.
GGGCCCGGGGAGTGTCTCTGCCCTGAGTTACGGCAATAAGGTCGTATCCCTGATCATCGGTGTAGGTTCTCTGTCTCTGGGTACGGCCATTTTTCCCCATTTTTCCCGCATGGTGGCTGCCAACGACTGGACCGGCGTCCGGGCTACCGTCAAGACCTATGCTCGGCTGATTGTCCTGATTGCCGTTCCGATGACGCTGTTGCTGGTCTATCTATCGCATCCTATTGTAGCCGTTCTGTTTGAACGGGGCGCTTTTACAGCAGGGGACGCGCATCTGGTAGGAAGGGTCCAGGCCCTCTATTTACTTCAGGCCCCGTTTTATTTTCTGGGGATTATGGGGGTTCGCCTGCTGAGCGCCCTGAAGAAAAATCATATATTGATGGGGATATCGGCGGCAAATCTCCTGACCAACATTGCTGGCAACTATATCTTTATGCATTTTCTGGGTTTGTCAGGGATCAGCTTATCGACCAGTGTCGTCTATTGTATCTCTGTGATATTGATTTATCTATCACTGAGGTCACGGTTGAGAACGGACAGTTCAAATGGGTAATAGAATATTGGAAACCGACTCGAGTCCTCAGGATAAAATTTGGAGACATTTCCAAAATCGGCATCCCGAGGTCTTTGAAGGGGCGAAGCCCCGTATGGACTATATCGTGAGGGAGATCGCCCGAAGAAAATCCACATCTATTCCGCACGTTCTGAATATCGGGGCGGGCAATGGGTACCTGGAGGCGTCCGTAACGCGATTGGGTTGGATGATGTACTCTTTGGACCCCGACGAGGGCACAGTCAAATGGCTGTTGGAGAAAGGCATATGGGCCTGTCGGGGCCGCATGGAGAATATGCCCTTTGCCGATGACAGCTTTGATTTCGTGGTAGCCTCTGAGGTGCTCGAACATCTGAATGCCGAACAGTTTGACGAGGGCCTTGCCGAGGTCGTGAGAGTCATGCGAAAAGGCGCCTGGTTTATCGGGACCGTCCCTTATTGTGAGAATCTGGCCTTAAATGAGGTCGTATGTCCGAGATGTCAAGAGGTGTTCCATCGATGGGGTCATCAAAGATCGTTTGATCTCCAAACCATGCAAAGTGAACTGTTAGCCTTTTTTGGTAAAGTTGTTGTCAAAAGAAAGGGTTTTGTTGCATTTCGAGGAAGAGGGTGGAGGGAAAGAATGAAGAGCCTGGTCCTTTTATTGGAGTATAGTGTGCAAATCGGTTCGCCAAACATTTACTTTATTGCGAGGAAGTAGGGAGGGATTCAATTTAGAAAGACTCGATGTTGATGGTAAAGCACACCTCTCAACGATGGTTCTAATAGCCCCGGTTGATGATAATGCAAAGAGAAGATCAGTTCTCCGATTTTATTTTGAAAAGGAAGAAAGCTTTGTCAATACTTTTCTTGATTGGTTCTCTGCAATTGGGGGGCGCTGAGCGACAGCTGGCCACACTCATCAGACACCTGGTCGCCAGGGGCGTTAATTGCCACCTCTTCGGGCTGGAGTCTCACGGACCTGTGTACGACAGCCTGAAGGGAATTGATGTGGAAATCCATGATGGTGGCTATTGTTCGGAAAAGACATTCTCAAATAGGGTCATGCTGTTATTTCAGGCCCAATTTAGGTTATTCCGAGTATTGGCAAAGATCCGGCCTGATGTGATCCATGCCTATCTTCCCTTGACCAATTTTATGGGAGCGCTGGCAGGGAGGTTATCAGGCGTTCCGCTGGTTATCACCAGCCGTCGGGCCTTGGGGACCCATCAGGACCGATATAAGGGCTGGCGTGTCTTCGACATCCTGAGCTTTCGCCTGAGTCACCTGGTGACGGTGAATTCCCGCGCGGTCGGCCAAGATACCCTGATACGCGATCTGGGGGATCCTTTAAAAGTAAGTGTCATCTATAATGGAATTGACGCGCTTCCTTTCGAATCTGGGGGAAGCAAGAGAGAGGCGGTACGCAGGGCCTTGGGAATTGCGCCCAAGGAAAAGGTCGTTATCAGTATTGCCAATCTCATCCCCTACAAGGGCCTTGCCGACCTGATCGAGGCCGCAGCCGCAGTGTCAGCCAGAATCCCCCAGGTCAAATTTTTGCTGATCGGTGAGGACCGCGGGATCCAAGAGAAACTTGAAGAGAAGTCGCACCGACTGGGTGTATCGCAACAGGTCGTGTTCTTGGGACAGCGACTGGACGTCCCCGACCTTCTGGCGGCCGGCGACCTGCTGGCCCTGTCTTCTCACGAGGAGGGCTTTTCCAATGTCATCCTGGAGGCGATGGCCGCAGGCCTGCCGGTGGTTGCGACCGACGTCGGTGGCAACAGGGAGGCCGTCCTGGATGGGGTCACGGGATGGCTGGTGGCCCCCAGGGATCCGGCTGTAATGGCTGATCGGATCCTGGACCTGCTGAGTGACCAGGAAAAGGCTGCTGCATGGGGGAGACGAGGGCAGGATCGTGTAAAGGAGGCCTTTACGATCGACAGGATGGTGGAGGCACATATGCGCCTGTATCGGCGTGCCGGATCGGGAAGCGGCGTGCCGTCACGGGACTGATTAAACGAGGCAAGTGTTTATGTGCGGCATTGTAGGCTTCAAGTCCATTCGATATGTTCGTGGTTTGAGGGAATCCCTCCCGGAGGCGACCTCAAAACTGACCCATCGGGGCCCGGATGATGCGGGCCTTTTTTTTGACCCAAAGGCCGGGGTGGGGCTGGGCCACAGGCGGCTATCGGTCATCGATCTGTCTGCGGCCGGGCATCAGCCCATGGCCGCGGACGATGGGACGGTGCATATCGTCTATAACGGCGAGATTTATAATTTTAAGGAGATCCGCGGGACCCTGGAGGGCGCGGGCCACTCCTTCAGGACCGAAACCGACACAGAGGTGATCCTTGAGGCCTACCTGGAATGGGGCATGGATTGCCTGACGCATTTCATCGGGATGTTTGCATTCGCCCTGTGGGACAGGAGGATCGGAACGCTGTTTCTGGCCAGGGACCGCATCGGGATCAAGCCCCTTTACTACCATTTTGCCGACCATAAGTTCCTGTTCGCTTCCGAACTCAAGGCATTGATGGCACTCCAGGGGTTTCCAAGGGAGATAGACCCGGAGGCAGTCCCCCTTTTCCTTCATTATCAATATGTTCCATCCCCCCGGACCATATTCAAGGACACCTGGAAGCTCCTTCCGGGGCATTATCTCGCCTATGACGGGGAAACCCTGAACACACGGGCCTACTGGACCCTGCCGGAGGCAGGAGCCGTGGATTTTGAAGGGAATGAGGCGGAGGCCGTGGATGAACTGGAAAGGGTTCTCAGCGAGGCCGTTTCCTGCCGGCTCATCAGCGATGTACCGTTAGGGGCATTGCTAAGCGGGGGGATTGATTCGTCCCTTGTCGCGGCCCTGATGCAGAAAGTCAGTCATGCACCGGTACGGACCTTCAGCATCGGGTTCAGGGAATCAGGCTATAACGAGGCCCCCTGGGCCGCCAAGGTGGCGGCACATCTGGGGACTGACCATACCGAGTTCTACGTGACGCCCCGGGAGGCCCTCGATCTGATCCCCCGCCTTCCGGACATATATGACGAGCCCTTTGCCGATGCCTCGGCAGTGCCCACATCCCTTGTCTCCAGGCTGGCACGGACCCGGGTCACCGTTGCCCTTTCGGGGGACGGGGGGGATGAGCAGTTCGCCGGATATGTCCGCTACTGGAGCACCAGGGCCATGGCCACGGGTTTTCAACGGCTGCCGGAAACCGTGAGGAAATCGCTGGGCCGGGTCTTGGAAAGGATCCCGGTTTCCTGGATCGAGACGTGCTATAGGCCCTGGCGGGACGTATTGCCGGAACGCTTTTGCGTAACCAATTTTTCCGACAAATGGGAGAAACTGGTGAGCCTCATGGGCCGGGTCAGACTCGAGGAGTTGTACCGGATGACCATCTGCCTCTGGTCGGAGTATGACCTGCGGGCCTTGTGCGGCCGGGGGCCTGTCCGAACCCGGTTCGAAGAGACCTTTATGGAGACGGAAGCCTGGCCCATCCTTTCCCGGCTCATGCGGGTGGATCAAAAGACCTATCTCCCGGATGCCATGCTTACCAAGGTGGACCGTGCCAGCATGGCCTTCAGCCTGGAGGCGAGGGTGCCTCTCCTGGACCATCGTGTGGTGGAATTTACCTCCCGAATGCCGGACAGCCTCAAATACAGAGAGGGGAAGGGAAAATATCTTCCGAGAAGGCTCCTTGCGCGGTATGTTCCGGAAGGGTTGTTCGAGAGGCCTAAGATGGGGTTCGGCGTACCCATTGAAAAATGGTTTCGGGGCGGGCTGAAGGAACTCCTGCTGGATTACCTATCGGCCGGACGGCTCAAGCGAGAGGGCCTGTTCCACCATGATGAGGTTGAAAAAAAGATCGGAGAGCATCTCTCCCTCACGGCCAATCACCAGTATCGGCTCTGGGCCCTGCTCATGTGGGAGATGTGGCGGGAGCGGTGGCTTGGGTGACAGCCGAATCACGCTTCTATCTGTTGTGCCAGTCGGCCTACGGTTCTTTCCAGCGAATCGATGTCTTCCATGTTGATTCGCGAGGCGGACGGGTCAATATCCTTGATCATATTGCTCAAGACCTGCCTGGGTCCCAACTCTATAAAGAGATTGTCAGGTCTGCGACAGAGCCGTTCGATGGTCCCCCGCCAGTTGACGATATTGAAGATCTGGTTGTAGAGCTCCTGTCGTATATGGGTCGGGTCCACAATGGCCTCTGTGGTTACGTTGGCAATGATCGGTTTTGAGGCGATCTCCATCTCGCACCTTTCTAGGTGTCTCTTAAATTTGTCTGCCGCAGGCTTCATGATGGGCGTATGAAACGGCCCTTCCACCTTTAACATGGTTGAGAGAAGCCCTTCCTTTTTCAATTGGGCGCCCATTTCGGTCAGCCTTTTTTTGGACCCTCCCACAACGATCTGGCTTGGGGTGTTGTTGAGCGTGATAAAAACGCCGAAGTCCTTGCATAGGGCGCATATCTTGGCGTTATCGATCTCTCTTCCCTTGTTCACCACGGCCATGAGCCCGGCGCCCGGATAAGAGGTGCCCCATTCGGTCATCAGCTCCGCCCTTTTGCGGACAATAGAGAGGGTCGTCTTGAAATCCATGACCTCAGCCACCAGCAATGCCGTATATTCTCCCAGGCTGTGCCCGGCCATCAGGGAGACCTCCAGATCAACGCCGCGTTCCTTACATGTTTCGGCGAGGACCCGGTAGCACGCATAGCTCATGGTCAGTATGGCGGGCTGGGTGTAAAGGGTCTTGTTCAGGTCGGCCTTGTGAATGAATTTCCCGAACATATGCTTTTGAAAGCACAATTCGGCGATATCATACCCGAGTACCTGACCGGCCTCATCGTATATATCTCTGACCAGTTGGAATGTGTCGTACAGGTCCTTTCCCATGCCCACGTATTGCGAGCCCTGTCCCGGAAAGATCAGAATGGTTCTCCTGCGTGTTGTCATCTTACCTTACGTTCAGAGATTTAAAGGTTAATGGGTTTTCAGAATTGGATCACTGCGTCATTGTACCCTGCCCCTGACGCCCAACGCCGCGTGCCTTGCGCCTCATGCTATTTATCCTTGACAATGAGGGCTTTTCAAATATGATAGAACCGCATGATCAAGTGTCCTTCATATCAGTCTTTTCATATTTAATCAACTGTAAAATCCGCACGATCCCCGGGGATAAGGATTCACATGTCATCATAACCGACCTTTAACCAATGGAGATATCTGAATGAACATTGACGACAAGATCAGGGAGCTGGAAAGCAGGAATCTTGAGGCGGAGATGGGGGGCGGTCAGAAGCGCATTGACGACCAACACAAAAAAGGGAAGATGACCGCACGGGAGCGGATCGACTACCTCCTGGATAAAGGGAGTTTTCAGGAACTGGACAAGTTCGTGGTCCATCGGTGCCAGGACTTCGGCATGGACAGGAAGAAGATCCCTGGAGATGGGGTGGTGACCGGCTACGGGACGGTTAACGGTCGTCGGGTCTTTCTCTTTTCCCAGGATTTTACGGTTTTCGGCGGGTCTCTGAGCGGGGCATTCGGTCAGAAGGTCTGCAAGGTCATGGACTTGGCCCTCAAGAACGGGGCCCCCATGATCGGGCTCAACGACTCCGGCGGGGCGAGGATCCAGGAAGGGGTCATGAGCCTTGCCGGGTATGGCGAGATATTCAAGCGAAATGTCTGGAGTTCAGGGGTGGTGCCCCAGATATCCGTCATCATGGGTCCCTGCGCCGGGGGCGCGGTATATTCCCCTGCGCTCACGGACCTGACCATCATGGTCAAGAAGACGAGCAACATGTTTATCACGGGGCCCCAGGTCATCAAGGCGGTCACCTCGGAGGAGGTATCGGCCGAGGAACTGGGGGGCGCCATGGCCCACAACACCAAGAGCGGGGTGGCCCACTTTGCCGAGGACTCGGACCAGGCGGCCCTGGACAGGGTCCGGGAGATCCTGTCGTACCTTCCTCAGAATTACAGGGAAAAGGCGCCTGCGATTGAATGTACGGACGACCCGGACCGGACGGAAAAATCCCTCAACACCGTGGTGCCGACCAATCCCAGGCTCCCCTATGACATGACGGAGATTATTCGAACGGTACTGGATGATAACCGATTCTTGGAGGTGCAAAAACACTTTGCAAAAAACATGGTGGTGGGCTTCGGCCGGTTGAACGGCCTGGCCGTTGGCATCATCGCCAACCAGCCTAAATTTCTGGCCGGGTGCCTGGATACCAAGGCATCGGTCAAATGCGCCCGGTTCATCCGCATGTGCGACGCCTTCAACCTTCCGACCATCACCTTTGTGGATGTGCCGGGATATCTTCCCGGGGTCCAGCAGGAATATGACGGGATCATCAAACACGGGGCCAAGATCATCTTTGCCTATTCAGAGGCCACGGTCCCCAAGATCACGGTGGTGACCCGCAAGGCATACGGCGGGGCCTACATCGCCATGTCGGCCAAACACCTGGGCGGGGATATCAACTTTGCCTATCCCACGGCCGAGATTGCGGTCATGGGCCCTGAAGGGGCGGCCAACATCATCTTCAGAAAGGAGCTGACCGAGGCGGATGATCCGGCCGCGGTCAAGGAGAGGCTGGTTGAGGAGTACAGGGATAGATTTGCCAGTCCGTTCAAGGCGGCGGAACTGGGGTATACGGATCATATCATCTTTCCTGAAAAGACCCGGCCGAGACTGATCCATGCCCTGATGATGCTGAAGGACAAACGGGAGTCGATTCCCGAAAGGCGGCACGGAAATATCCCCCTGTAGGCGCACGGGTTTTTTCTCACACAACGCCGCAAAGCCCACAAAGAAAAAATCTCAAAAAAGAGGCATCTCCCCTGGCCAGGGGAGATGCCTCTTTTGTTTCATTCTGTCAGCCAAACAGGTTGTCAGCGCAACATCCGGGTCCGTTTCTCCCAGAATTCCTTCTCCTTTTCTCTCCAGTCCGGGCCCCCGAATCTTTTATCGTAAAAATGACCCAGCCTTTCAAATACCTTGATCCACGCGCCCTTGTGTTTCTCTTTTGCCTCTAATACATCGGCAACAAAGAGATGGATGCAGTCGATTTCATCCTTGGGCGCATAATAATAGGCCCCTTTTTCAGCCGATTTCTTGAGATTTTCTTCTGAGAGGGCGTGAGCCGTGAGCATCAGTGAGGGGATTCCCCGTCTGGCCGCGACGGCAAGGAGATCAAACCCTTTGACGCCCATGATGTCCAGGATCGCCACGTCATACAGATTGTTTTCAAGGAGGTCTCTCCCCTCTTCGAAGGTGGTTGCCGTGTCAAGTTTGCACATATCCAGCAGGCCTGCCAAGGTATCGAGGACATCCTGCTCGTCATCTACGATAAGAATCCTCCTGCCTCTGATGATCTCTCTGGGTTCCATTTTCAATGCTCTCCGATCGGTTGTTGGGGTATGGCCTCTGCGCCGCGGCTTCAGGGTTGAAAAAGCTGTTTCACCTCCCGGGTCAACACCTTTCCCATGGTATTTTTGGGCAATTCCTCTACAAAAAGGACCTCTTTGGGGCATTTCCAGTCATGGAGATGGGTTCTGCAATGGGCCTGAATCTCACCGGATGTGATATTCGTTGAGGCCTTTTTGACCACGGCGGCCACCACCTTTTCTCCCCACCTCTCATCCGAAATCCCCACCACGGAAGACTCTATCACATCCTCCAGTGCATTGATGACCCCTTCCACCTCTTTGGGGGAGATATTCTCTCCACCGGAGATGATAATATGTTTGCACCGGTCTGTCAGGTAATAATATCCATCCCCGTCCACCTTTCCCAGATCCCCGGTCCGGAACCATCCGCTCTCAAAGGTTTTGGCGGTTTCTTCCGGCTTGTTCCAGTACCCGGGCGTCACGCCGGGGCCTTTGAGCCAGATCTCTCCCTCATGGCCGGGGACGACGTCCTTTAACGTCTCGGTATCCACGATCCTCACCCCGAGACCCGGAAGCGGCAGGCCGATGGAGCCTGGCTTGCGCACGCCCCTAATGGGATTGGAGAAGTTCATCCCTGTTTCCGACATCCCTTCGCGTTCCACAGGCGCTTTTCCGAATATTCCGGCTATCCTTTCAAAGTCCTTTGCCAGAAGGGGGGCCGACCCGGAGGTCCACAGACGCATGTGCTCGAAGTCCAACTTCCTATCCCCCACGTGGTCCATGAGCTTTCCATACATGGGGGGCACGGCCATGAACAGGGTGGGAACATATTTCCCTTCCTTTTTCATCAGGAGATCCATGACCTGTTGCGGCGAAAACCGGTCCAGCATGAGGACATGGGAACCGGCCATGAGGGCGGTGTGCAGGGCAAAACAGAGACCGTGCACATGAAACAGGGGGAGCGCGTGACACAGCACGTCGGTTTCCGATATCTCCCAGATGTGGATGATATTTTTTGCATCGTGGGCCAGGTTTCGCTGGGTGAGGATCGCCCCTTTCGGCCTCCCGGTGGTGCCGGAGGTGTAGATGATGAGCCCCGGGTCGTCAGGTCCGATGTCTTCCTCGACCCTGTGGTCTGAGGCGGAACGAAAAAGGTCCAGGTCCTGGTAGGGCCTTTCCGTATGGACGATGAGGACGGTGAGCCCCGGCGCTATGTCATGGACAATCCCCTCCTGCCCAGGGCCTGTAAAAGCCAGTTTCGCATCGGCGTCGCGAACGAGGTACGCCATCTCCGATCTCTTGAATCCGGGATTCAAGGGGATGCCGACCGCCCCGATCTTTTGAAGGGCCAGGTGGGCGGCCACAAAGAAGAGTGACTTGGGCAGAAAGAGGATAACCCGGTCTCCCTTTTTTACGCCGAGGTCCCTCAAGGCGTTGGCGATCCGGTTTGAATCCCGGTCCAGGTCCCCGTATGCCAGTTCTGTCTCAACGACGCCGTCCCGGAAAAAGGTGATGGCCTGTTTGTCGCTCCGGGTTGAGAAGGCGTTCAAAAAGGAGTCTCTCAGAGTTTCTGTCTCTTCATGCATCATTCAGCGGTACCCCTGCCTGGCGAATTGAATATTGGCCATTGAACAGTGACTATTTAAGAAAATGCAAACCGGACCCCTTGCTCACCCGATCATCCTGTCCGGGAGCCATGTCGCCAGTTCAGGCCAGATACATACACTGAGGATCACGAGCCCTTCGATGATGACGAACGGCACCACCCCCAGCAGGACATGGGACATGGG
>JAWOIH010000288.1:0-7851 GCA_046484725.1 Candidatus Desulfacyla sp.
AAACACGGCGTCCGCGGCCTTTGAAAAGCTTTTGAGATCCACCACCTTGCGAAATATTTCCAGCTGGCGCAGATCAAAATCTATGGACGGCGTTTGATGGGACATGGCTTTGGCTGGTTACTGGTTGCTCGTTACTTTCACCTTTGAGCTTTCAGCTTCCGCCTCCTCGCTCCCTGCTCCTTGCTCCCTGCCTCTTTTTCAACTTTAGTCACTTTAGCTCACTTTAGGCACTTGAGAAATCACAAATACGCAAACCAGTAGGCCTCGATGGCGTTGAAATTCTCTTTGACGGCCTCCCTGCCGGTCACCATATCGCCATGACCTGTCAGCAGGTACTCCACGTCAAGCCGGGAGATCCTCCGGATGCTCTCTTTGAGTTCCTCACCGTTGCCGCCCGGAAGATCGGTCCTCCCGATCCCCTGGTTAAATACGACATCCCCTGTGAAAAGGACCTTTTGGTCCGGCCAGTAGAGACATATGGAGCCCGGGGAATGCCCGGGCGTATGGATGACCTCAAGATCCAGATCCCCGATCTTCAGATCCCCTTCCCGGAGCAGGATTCCAGGTTCAAAGTCGGGAATTCCAAGGGCCGCTCCGTAATGGGGGGCGACGGTCTGGATGAATTCCATTTCCCGGGATGAGACGGCCACCACTGCATTCGTATCTTGAAATATTCTGACGCCCTCCATATGATCGGGATGACCGTGGGTGATGATGACCATATCCATGTCTTCAGGGGAGAGGGAAAGCCTGTCAAGCTCGTCCCGTACATGATCGAAGAGATGATAATGGCCTGGATCTATGAGTATCCGCTTTTCATTGTCGATGAAATAGGTGTTGCAGTTGTTGGCCGTCATGCTGTTCCACGGAAAGGCATGCAGATTATCCAGTAGCTTCATAGGGCCTCCATTTTAGCGAAATAGACCGAACCGGAAAATTCATTTGAGTTTCCGTTGGAAATCAAGATAGAAGGCTGTGTCTGCGATGTCAAGAGATTCGGGGTCTCCCATGTGCGATCTGAACGGAGAGCGGGGAAGTGTCTCGTCCCGGAATCTCCGGCCATGACAGGCAGGCGCCTCTGGACCCAGCGAAAAAGGGTCGCGCGATTCCGGCCAAATAAATCCTTGACAGGTCATCATCGAGCTACTATATTCCGAATCAAGAATATAATGGATGGACGTACCCATTGGATCACGATGATGCGAACGACGGGAATCAAAGGGAAGGTTTTCAGGCGTGGGAACTGCCACGCCCGGCCATGATCATGTATTGAGGATATCCTATGAAATCATTTGTCAAGGTAATGAAGGCCCTTTCCGATCCCAACCGGGTCAAGATCATCAAGATGCTGCAGCACAAATCCATGTGTGTCTGCGAGATGCAGGCCGCCCTGGGCGTTGCGCAGCCTACCGTGTCAAAGCACCTGAAATTGCTGGAAGATGCCGGGCTCGTAGATTTTCGAAAAGACGGTCTGTGGGTGAATTACCACCTTACGGACGGGGGCCGCAGCCCTTATGCAGCGGCGATCTTAGGAAACCTTCGTCACTGGCTGGAAGAGGATGCCCAGGTGGCGCCCCTTTTGGAGAAACTGCCGTCCATTTGTCGCGAGGAGATCTGCAGAAGATAGAATGGGTGCGGGTTAAATATAGCTAAATATGAATTTGGCTATTCAAAATCCAGGGTCCGGGCTGCGTGCAGTGCGATCGCCTTCGGCAGGACCTCATGCAGGTGATGGCTGAAACCGGGATCATGGCCGACATGGAGCACCTCCGGGACATCAAGGAGATCGGAAGATCCGACGTGATGGGGACCCCTCGCCCTGCTCATCAACGGCGAGGTCAAATGGGTGGGCAAGGTCGCTTTAAAAGATGACATCAAAGGATGGACAGGCAAATAGAAAGGCCATTGGCGCCATAAAGGAGGGCGCATGCCATGGAACATAGAGACAATGAGATACATGACCGGGTCAAGGAAAAATACGCCGCCGTCGCCGAAGGGAAGCGCGGCATGGGTGCGTGCTCGTGTTGCGGCGGTCCCACGCCCATCATAAATATCCAGACGATCGGCAAGGTCCTTGACTATCAGGATGCGGATCTCCTTCTGGCGCCCGGAGAGGCAAACCTGGGACTGGGCTGCGGCAATCCCATCGGCAAAGCGGATCTGAAACCGGGTGAGACCGTGCTGGACCTGGGCAGCGGTGCGGGATTCGATGCCTTTTTGGCGGCCAGGCAGGTGGGCGCAGCAGGGAAAGTGATCGGCATGGATATGACCGAGGAAATGGTTGAGAAGGCCAGGGCCAACGCCGAAAGGTTGAACATCCGCAACGTGGACTTCCGCACGGGAAAGATCGAGGCCCTCCCCGTTGAGGACAATTCCGTGGATGTGGTCATTTCCAACTGCGTTATCAATCTTTCCCCTGACAAAGCCTCCGTTTTCAATGAAATCCATCGGGTGCTGAAGCCGGGGGGCCGGATCGTTATTTCCGATATCCTCCGCTCCGGAGAAATCCCGAAGTCGCTTCAAGACAACCCGGCTGCCTATACCGGGTGAGTGGCCGGGGCCATTTCACCCGGGGAGGTGGAAGGGATTCTTTCGGGGCTGGGTTTTCAGAAGATCAACATCCGGGAAAAGGAGCGTAGCGAGGAGATCATTCGAGGCTGGAATGTCGCAGAAGGGGCTGAAAAAGTGGTCTTTTCAGCTTACCTCCAGGCGGTCAAGCCGTCTGTGCAAGGATGCACATAACCAAAGGAAAGAGGCAGGCGGCATCGGTCTTCCGGTCAATGAAGGCCGTCAGATAGCCGGAAGGGATAACGATGGAGGCTCCTCCTAAAATCGGGGATGGACCTGACAGCGCAAGACCGGTAGAGCACGTTCACGGTTCGACCGGCGTCTGTCCACCCCATCATGGGGATGTCGAAGACACCAGCGGATCCCGGCTCCTGTTGACGCTGGCACTCAACCTCATGATCCCCGTGGCCCAGGTCATCGGAGGGGTTTATGCCCACAGCATGGCCCTCATCTCCGATGCGACCCATAACTTCAGCGATTTCGTGGCTGTCTTGATTGCCTATATCGCCCATCGCATCGGCAGAAGAGGTGCTTCCTTTCAAAACACATTCGGTTACAAACGGGCAGAGATCCTGGCCGCCGCGACGAACGTGGCCATTCTCATCGGGGCGTCGGCCTTCATCGTCTACGGGGCGGTGGATCGATTTTATCACCCGCAGGCGGTTCTTGGCAATGTGGTCATCTTTTTGGCCGTCGTTGGCATCCTGGGCAACGGTCTTTCCGCCTGGCTGCTCCATCGGGATTCAAAGCACAGCCTCAATGTCCGGGGGGCCTTCCTCCATATGCTGGGGGACCTATTGACTTCTGTCATGGTCCTGTTCAGCGGGGCCATATTGCTGTTCAGGCCCTGGTACTGGCTGGACCCCCTGCTTTCCATCCTCATCGTCCTCTTCATCCTGAAAAACTGCTGGTCCATTCTCAAGGCGAGCGCCGGGATACTGATGAACGCCACCCCCAAAGGCCTGGATCTTGAGGAGGTCAAGGGATTTCTGGACCGGATTCCCGGCGTTTGCGGGGTCCATTATCTTCACGCCTGGAATATCTCCGCCTCCAGCATCGGTTTTTCCTGTCATGTGGAAGTGGCGGATCAACGGGTGAGCCAGACGGAGAAGCTCGGGGAGACGATCCGTCGCGAGCTCTTGGATCGATATGGCATTGATCATCCCGTACTCCAGTTCGAGACCGGATCCTGTGGGAACGGGGGGATCCTTTGCGAAATCTCTAACCTTGAACCTTGAACCCCGAACCTGTGAACCGTGAACGCTGACGCAAAGGAATCGGTCAAATGCCGACGAATGAGGGATTTGTAGCGACGCTCAGAAAAGACGGCAAGGCGGAGGTGGTGATTCAGCCGGTCAGTTCGGGCATCCCCGGGGCTTCGCCTTGGGTGAATCGTCACGTGTGCCACTGCGCCACGGAAGGCTCCACCCTGACCATTGAGGCGTTGAACCGCGTGGGGGCCGAGGTCGGGGATTATGTTGCTGTTTTTCGGGATCGTTCCGGGCTCCTAAGGAATGCGGCCTCGCTGTTGGGTATCCCCGTAATGGGCCTCCTCGGAGGTATCATCCTCGCTGGCTTTTTAACGGATGGCTTTTCTTTCCGCATAGCGGGCGGCATGATCGCCATGGCCGCCTCTCTTTTCTCCGGGATAGGGATCGGTGTGCTGGTCTTCAGACGGGTATCGGCCGGGAATCCGCCCGTTATCGAGCAGATCATAGAGAAGGGGTGGAAGGAAGGCCCTCTTTGCAGCGACCATCGAATCTTTTCATCCGAATCAAAGAGGGTCTGCAACGCGTGCGCCGGGTCTTTTTCAAAAGGGCCGGCGTGTGACCGGAACGGACATTAACCGGACCGCCTGCACCATCGGGTCCCGGGTGCGGCTGAAGCGGTCTACATAGAGTTCACAGAACCTGACCGTCCCGTCATAAATGAGCTGCGCGCACCTGAAGGCTTTTGAGCTTTCGATATCCGCCGTGTTTCGGGATCAAGGGCTCCTTTTTACCCATGCTCGGCCCCCGTCATACCCGGCTTTCCGAGTATGTCCCTGTTCGTCCGTGGCGGTCACTCATCGCGTCCTTCCCGGTAGCCCCGCTCGAACTCGGATTTGGCCCTGCTGAAGCTTGTCTTGAGAATCTCCCACGAGTTTTCAAGCCCCTGCTTGAGATCCTCCCAGGCCCCCTCGCCGGCCTCTTGCAGTTCTGCAATCTTTCCCTCAAGTTCCGCGCGCTTTGCGCGCAGGCCCTCCAACCGTCTATGATATTCAATTTTTGCGTCTGCCTCGGCCTGATCGGCCTTTGCCGCCAGCATGTCGATCTCGGCGTTCCATTCGTCCAGTATTGCCTTCAATTTCTGTACATAGGCGTCTCTTTCTCCAGTCATAATGGTATCCTCCCTTGGATTTGGAGATAAATGGCCGTTTGTTCGGCCTGCTTCAGGTGATCACGTTCATTTCAGCCCCCTGATCTTGATCAGATTCGATTCCTTGCAAAGGATAATCAGGATATCGTCTTTTGCGGCGGTGAAATCGGGCGTCCGTAACGATCACCTTTATCCGGATTCACTCGGCCGGATAGAACAAAAAGCGGGCGATTTTCCACGACCCATCCGTCTGCTTTTTCAGGACCCAGATATAGTTGCTGGACTCCTTTTCTTCAGCCATGCCCTCCTTTTTGGGTTTCCAGAGGGCCTTGAACGCTCCCCTAAGTTCGGCCCAGTCCTTCTCGACAGTGACGGACCGCACCCGGAAGGAACAGGCCGTTACATGGTAATTGTTCAGGTGGTGGGCGAGGAGTTCGCGAACCTTCTTTGGACCCACATAGACCGCGTCCCTGCCGGCCCCTGCCACAAGTGCGTCTTGCGTATAAAAAGACATCCCCTTTTCTATGTTCCCGGATGTCAAGGCAGGCACCCACCCCTCGGCCATTCGTAGAATCTTCTCTTGCTCGGCCATGGAGGCCTTTTCCAGGGCGCCTTCCGCGACGATCCTCCCTCGGGAGGTAAACGAGATTCCCTGCTGGGATTTGGTCCCGATCATGACGGACTCCAATATGGGCGGGTTAACCGGTGTGTCCGATCGCCAGGCGACCATAAAAAAGGCCCCGGACCCTCCGGTCTTGTCGGATTCCGGGACCACGTAACGAATGGAGGAGCCTGGCGGGACGAGCACAGGCCCTTCCTGGTATTTTTTCAGAAGATTTCCCTTATGGTCATGATAATCAGCCGATAAAACCTCGATCGGCCTTTGCGGGTCCACGTTCCGAATGCTGAGTGTGACCGCAAGATAGACGGGACTCTCCCGATCCCCCTGGTAGATATGGGAATACACCGGAACATATACGGTCTGGCCCGTGCTGAGATCCCCATCGGCGCGTGCGTCGATTGCCTGAATAATAAAAAGCCCTGAGGCTATCAGGAGACACAGACATACACTCAGCTTTTTCATCATTCTTTCCATTACTCCCTCCCTGTCTTCCGGACCATGTGGTCGGGTCTGCCCACTCATCGTGGAGATTTCAGGATGCCAAAGATTAAAACCCCGTGTCTGCTCATGGCGGAAACACGTCCGGCGGCCCGGTTCAATGGAGCAGCATCTTGGAAAGCCGATCCAGATCCTTTGCAGGCCCCAGGGCAATGAGGGTATTTCCCGCCTCGATCAGGGTCTCCGACGACGGGTTGAAAATCATCTCGCCCCCTTTTTTTCGGATGGCTACAATGATGACATTCATATCCTTCCGAATACCCGAATTGAGCAGGCTTATGCCATTCAGCCCGGATCTTTCCCCTACCAGGAGTTCCTCGAGCTTCAGTTCGATATTGGCTTGGTGCATGGTGAAATCGATGAAATCCATGACTGCGGGTCTGAGGATAGTGTGGACCATCCTCATGCCGCCGATAAGATACGGAAGGACCACCTTGTTGGCCCCGGCCCTCATCAACTTCTTCTCTGTCGCCTCATCATCGGCCCGGGACAGGATGAACAGGTTCGGCTTGAGTCCCCGGGCCGTCATGGTGATAAACAGATTGTCCGCATCGGAAAGCACAACAGTAATCAGCCCTTTGGCCCTCTCTATTCCGGCTTCGATCAAGATGTCGTCACTGGTGGCGTCACCGATAATATAGGGGGTATCCTGCTCCTCCAGGATTTCCTTCGAGTCCGGGGATTGATCGATCAACACAAAGGGGATCCCTTGGCTTCTCAAGCCCTGAGCGATGATCTTACCGATACGCCCGAATCCGCAGACGATATAATGATTTTTTATGGATCGCAGTTCCTTTCCCAATTTCCGCCTCCCCAGGATGGTTTTTACCTGTGTTTCCACCATGATCTGGGCAACCATGCCGAGGCTGTATGCCATGATGCCCATGCCCATGAAGATGATACAGATGGTAAAAATCCGCCCTGGACTTGAAACAACGTTCACCTCTCCAAAACCCACAGTGGTGATGGTGATGATGGTCATGTACAGGGCATCGAGAACCGGCCAGCCCTCCAGGAGCACATATCCCGTGGTGCCGACCAAAAGGATCAGGATAAGGAGCATGGCCCCGCGAAGGGCATGCCTCAGTGCCTTTGACGGGTGGTAGGGTTTTCGTTGCCTGTTCGTCGTCATTGTTGTAGGGAATCAGGCCTCGGCTCTCTCCTCTTTCAGGAAGGGCCGGGGATATTCTTGCTCCGTGAAGCAGGTTTTGAGCCGCCGAACCAGGAAATTTGATGGCGTTTTTCTGTGGTTGAGATGGAATGGTATATTTATAGCACAAAATGTAATCCTTACACCACCAGAAAACGGAGTTTCCCCCGTTGTCGGAGCCGTCCAATTTCGTCAGCGCACTGCTGATCACCGATAATAAAGACGGACGAGCGTTCAAACGGGACAGGGGGGTGAGTGCCCTTATTTGTGACAACATAAAGGTCTCCCTTGACTCCGTGCCTGCAATCAGGCATTGTGCTCCTGTTCTCGCGGTGAGTGGAAACGAGAAGATTGGCCCCCGTGGGATGGACTGAGCCGTATCATCTTGAAACAGGGATGTGAACATGAGTCTGGATCTAAGAGAAGAGACGTATAAAGCCATTGCCCCTGTGGGCGATCCTTCACTGGCCCGTCATCCGGCCTATCTCCTCATATTCGTGGCCATTATACTCATCGTTCTTGAGGCCATCCTTTCCACGGTCCCCGATCTGGCGCCATCCTGCGCCCGGATCTTCAAGGTCATCTCGTTTGGGGCGTTCTCTGTCTTCACCCTGGAGTATGCGGTGAGGCTGTGGGCTTCCCCTGTGGGATCTCA
>JAWOIH010000471.1:0-3075 GCA_046484725.1 Candidatus Desulfacyla sp.
CCGGCTGGTTTCCAAACGGGCGGTCCTCTTGGGCTACGACGAGGCTTCCCTGGCCGCCATCGGCAAGTGGCCGTGGAGCCGGTATGTCCATGCCCGCTTTCTGGATAAGATCGAGCGGTTCTCTCCCGAGAGCGTGATGTTTGATATCATGTTCATCAAGCCCGAGTCCATGCCTGAGTTTCTGTCGGAAAAGGCGGATCTCGACTTAGACACCCGCTGGGAGGTGGAAGCGGCCTTTTTAAGGATGGACCATGAATTTACAAAGGCCCTAAAAAGGTACCCCAACGTCTATATCGATCTCCAGCTGGTCGAAACCCCTCGGCCCGACCTCCCGGAAGAATATCAGAGTCGCATCCTGTTCAACGAATCGATCATCCGGCAGTACTCCCAGCCTGTCCGGGACAACCAGAGCCTTATTACATTTCATTCCCTCGAACCGATCATCGACGATTTTGTGGAAAACGCTCATCCGGCGGTCATCAATGTGTTGCAGGACGACGACGGCGTGATCCGGTATTTCCCCCTCTATTACACCTATCAGATGATGGATGGCGCCAGACGAAATCTCTTTACCATTGTCCTCTCCCTTCTCCAGCGATACTATGACGTCAAACCAGAGGACATCATCATTGAGCCCGAGAAGGTCATCCTCACATCAGCCAAGGTTCCGATTCTCGACAGGAACACAGGCCAGGAAAGGGTTTCCGTCCATGATTTTAGAGATATCGCCCAACGCATCCGCAATCCGGAGCCGCCTGAAGGATATCGTTACAATAGGAATCTCTACCACTTCCTGGTGAACCAGGCGAGGCTCGATCCCCTCAATGAGGAAAGGCTTCCCTATTTCCCCCTGCGAGTGCTCAGAGAGGGCAATAACCGCCTGGAAATCCTGGACGGCTGGGAGATCTACCATGCAGCGCGTCAAGTGGGATCCAAGAAGATCGACGTCATCTTCCATGACCCAAGGGATATCACCATCGAGACGCCGGTCAGCGGCCTGTTCCGCATCAATTACGCCGGAACGGAAAAGCGCTTTTATCTCGATCCGACCACAGGCAAACCCCAGATCCACACCACCTACCCGACCGGCAGCTATGTGGATATCTATGCCCTGCCCCCCCTCCCCGATATCCCGGCCCTCACCCCTTCCGGCGCCATCGAGGCGGGATACGACACAGCAGCCCTTGAAACATGGTTTCGCGCCTTTTGCGAGAAAAAAACCCACGACATCTACCGGATGGCCCGGGAGGAAATGGGCGACCAGATCGAAGACGATGCCCGGCTGCGGGCGTACATGAACCAGCATCCAGAGATGGGGAAGTATTTTTTCTACTATCTCTTTTTCGAAAATGCCGATGCCGGGCCCGGCATGCTCCAAAGCCTTATCGAGAACTATCCGGCCTTTGGCAAAGAGATCGGCCAGGACCCGGCCTATTTCCTCAGCCAAAAAGAAATCGTTCTCGCCCTCACCGAGGCGTACCGAAAGCAGTTTGACAGGTACTACGGTAAATTTGTCTTTACCGGGGCCAACGCCACCGGGCTCGGCGACGTCCGTCAGACCCCTTACGGGGCCATGACCGGGGTCAACGTCATCATGAACGCCTTCAGCACGGTGGTCACGCAAAACCCCTTCCGGGCATCATCGGACATCCCGCACCTCGATTTCCTCCTCCTTTTAGGGATGTGCCTCCTGTGCAGCCTCCTTTACGGGCTCATCAATATCCGGATCAGCGCCATCGTCTTTGTCCTCCTCTTCCTGGGGACCTTTGGAACGGCCATGGCCCTTTTCTGGTCCCGATCTCTCTTCCTCCATACAACGCCCCTCGTCCTTTCCAGCGCCGTCATCTTTGTGGGCATGGTCATATATAAGGTCCTGACCGAGGAAAAAGACAAGAAATTCCTCAAATCCACCTTTTCGAGCTACCTGGCCCCCGAACTGATCGACGAAATGTACCGGAGCAAGACCATCCCCACCCTGGGCGGCGAGGCCAGGCCTGTCACCGCCTTCTTCACCGACATCCAGGGGTTTTCCACCTTTTCGGAAAAACTCACCGCCCAGCAGTTGGTGGAACTCCTCAACGAGTACCTGTCGGCCATGACGGACATCCTCATCAGCGAGAAGGGGACCCTGGACAAATATGAAGGGGACGCCATCATCGCCTTTTTCGGTGCCCCCATGGAGATCCCGGATCACCCCCTGAGGGCCTGCCGCGTCGCCGTGGCCATGCAGCAGCGGCTCCTGCAACTGTGCGAAAAGTGGCGCGATGAAAGGCAGCGTCCCGACGCCCCCGATCGCAACACCCAAGGGCTGGGCCCCGAGGAGTGGGCCCCCGGGGACAAGTGGCCAGGGATCGTCCACCGGATGCGGATGCGGATCGGCATCAACACCGGGGAGATCGTGGTGGGCAACATGGGGAGCGCCATGCGAATGAACTACACCATGATGGGCGACCCGGTCAACCTGGCCGCCCGCCTGGAGGCCGCAGGCAAGCAGTACGGCGTCTACACCCTGGTCAGCGAACATACACTGACCTTTGAGTTTCCGAACGAAACCGGTGAGGGCGTCCGGGTGAGGGACCTGCTGGAGACCCGCTTTATCGACACCATTGCCGTTGTCGGCAAGACCGAACCGGTCCGGGTCTACGAGGTGTGGGCCATGAAGGGGGGCCTTACCCCGGCGGAGAAGGACCTGGCGCGTATCTTTGACGAGGGGATGCGGCACTACCTCAACATGGAATGGGACCCGGCCATCGCACGGTTTTCCGAGTCGCTCACCCTGGAGCGGTTCCCGGACGGCAAGACCACGCCCTCCCGGGTCTACGTGGAGCGGTGCAGACGCTTCAAGGAAAACCCGCCGGCCGGTCCGGGACAGGTCTGGGACGGGGTGTTCCGCCTCACCCAAAAATAGTGGTTCCCCTTGATATTGCTTGACAACTCTCGGACAAACGAATAGAGTTTGCAACGCACTTAACGATCTTATCGCATTACGGCTGATAACCACAACAATATCAACGACATAATAAATCACCTTCGGGATCCCAATGACGGACATTTTTATAGGAAGGCCAATTTATC
>JAWOIH010000491.1:0-16729 GCA_046484725.1 Candidatus Desulfacyla sp.
GTCCCTGTAAGAGGAATTGGTACAGCTTCCGATGGCCACCTGATCCACCTTCACGCCGGACAGATCCCGAACCGGCCTGACCGCATCCGGGCTGGAAGGGCATGCCGCCAAAGGCTCCAGGCTTGAAAGATTTAACTCAATGACATCATCATACACCGCCCCGTCCCTGGCGGCCACAGGGATCCAGTCCGACTCCCGGCCCTGGGCCTTGAGGAACCGGCGTGTCACATCGTCGGAGGGAAATACGGAGGTCCACGCCCCCAGTTCCGCACCCATGTTGGTGATGGTGGCCCTCTCCGGCACGCTGAGAGATGCCGTCCCCGGACCGCCATACTCCATGATCCTGCCAAGACCTCCCTTGACCCCCAGGTCCCGAAGCAGATGCAGAATCACGTCCTTGGCCCCCACCCATGGCGGGAGTGCGCCGCTCAGGCGAACGAGCGTCACCCGAGGAACCACCATAAAAAACGGGGCGCCTGCCATGGCAAGGGCCACATCCAGACCCCCGGCCCCCATGGCCAGCATCCCCAGGCCCCCCGAAGTCGGGGTGTGGCTGTCCGAGCCCAGGAGCGTCTGGCCGGGCGCCCCGAAACGCTCCAGATGGACCTGGTGGCAGATTCCGTTTCCCGGTCTTGAGAAGCGGACGCCATAGCGGGCGGCGGCGCTCCGAAGAAAGAGGTGGTCGTCGGCATTTTCAAAGCCGGTCTGAAGGGTATTGTGATCCACATAGGAGACCGAACATCGGGTCCGGACCCGATCCAGCCCCATGGACATGAACTCCAGATACACGAGGGTCCCGGTGGCATCCTGGGTGAGAGTCTGGTCGATTCGAATGCCGATCTCCCCGCCGGGCGCCATTCTTCCCTCTATGAGATGAGAGGCAAGGATCTGCCCTGTTATATGATCTTCGTAAGACATAATGTTTTTCTCCTCTTCTCCCCCGCCTTCGGCCCTTTTGAGCGCCGCAGACAGAGATCGTGTTTGCCGGAAGCCCTTATCTTCCACATTGCAGCAATAAAATCAAACCAAATCATGTAACCCGCCGTCAGGCCGCCAGGAGTTAAACGCAAAAGGTCATCTCCGATTTACCTTGCCTTTTTGTATTGCCTCCTGATCATTTTGCCAACGCTCTTCGCACCTAATTTTGTTCCCGATCTTCAATTATTTTGCCCCAAATTATTTTGCTAACACCCTTCACAGGCGTTTTTCCTGGTTCCGCAACAATATTTCTGATAGTATACGTCTTCATTTTTTTAACCAGACAGGAGACAAAATGGAAAAGACGGCGAAACTTGTTGTGAATGGAAATACCTACGTACTTCCCTTGGTCATCGGCACCGAGGGGGAGTTGGCTCTCGATATCGCGCATCTGAGGCAGGAGACCGGGCTCATTACCCTGGATCCCGGTTATGCCAATACCGGAAGCTGCAAGAGCGGCATCACCTTCATGGACGGGGAAAGGGGCATCCTCAGATACCGTGGGTACCCCGTGGAGCAACTGGCAGAGCACTCCAGCTTTCGGGAAACCGCATACCTGCTGATCAACGGAGAACTTCCACGGGAAAGGGAACTCAACCGGTTTTCCGTTATGCTGAACGATCATTCCCTCGTTCATGAAGATATGCGCATCTTTTTTGAGAAGTTCCCGAGGAGGGCCCATCCCATGGGGATACTCTCCTCCATGGTCAACGCCCTGAGGGCATTTTATCCTGAGATCCCGGAGCGTTCCGAAGAGGAGGAGATCAATATTACGTTTGCCAGGCTCCTCTCCAAGGTGAGGACCCTGGCGGCCGTGTCATACAAGATTTCACGCGGCCACAAGGTGGTCTATCCGCGGCATTCTTTGAGCTACTGCGCCAACTTCCTGAATATGATGTTCGATTCCCCGGTCAAGCCCTACGTCATCGATGAAGACCTGGTGGATGCCCTGAATGTCTTCTGGATCCTCCACGCCGATCACGAGCAGAACTGCTCCACTGCGGCGGTGAGGCTGGTGGGAAGCGCACGGGTCAATCTATACGCCGCCATATCGGCCGGCATCTGCGCCCTCTGGGGGCCGCTTCACGGGGGGGCCAACCAGTCCGTCGTGGAGATGCTTCAGGACATCCATGACAGCGGCGGCGACCCGGCGCCGTTCATTGCCAGGGCAAAGGACAAAACCGATCCGTTCAGGCTCATGGGGTTCGGCCACCGGGTCTACAAGACCTATGATCCCAGGGCCCGCATCATGGAGAAGGTCTGCAGCAGGGTCCTGAAAAAACTGAGGATTCATGATCCGCTGCTGGACATCGCCAAACGACTCGAAGAGGTGGCGGTCAAGGACCCGTACTTCATCGATCACAATCTGTATCCTAATGTGGATTTTTACAGCGGCATCGTGCTCCGGGCCATGGGGATCCCCCTCAACATGTTCCCGGTCATGTTCGCCATCGGACGGCTGCCGGGCTGGATCAGTCAGTGGAAGGAAAGCATGGAAGATCCCAAATGGAAACTGCACAGGCCCCGGCAGATATATACCGGCCTTCAGGAACGGGACTATGTGCCCTTGGATAAGCGGGGTTAGGCATATATTCCTTATGCCCCTTCAAACCAGCCGAATCTCCTTTCTGCGGAAGGCCGTATTCAGGGCATGCAGGATTTTCGGTTCGATCCGGTCCCAGGGAACAGATGCCTCTTTTTTTACCCGAAGCTCTCGCGGTTTAATCTCCACTTCATGTACACCCGGGGTGGCCAGGATCTCCCGCACGACATAGGCGCCGATGGTTCCCAATGACTTGAGCTGGGTCTCAAGGGAATCCCCGCCAGGGACCGTAAATATGTCCACCCGATACCTGGAAATCTCGGCTGACGTCAGGAAAGAGCGTATTTCCGGATTCGGGTGACGGTAGATCGTAATCCCCGGCAATTTCTCAATCATCTTCAAGCGCCCTTTCCTTATCCTTGTGAGACAGGTATTCTTTGGTTGAAAATCTGGAAAATGTGGCGTAATGATGAGCAGCCACAGAAAAAAAGTCAACCGGTTTTAAAAAGACCCCCTGTCGGCAAGGGCCGTAGGGATAATAAGCGTATCACTGATCAACCGCAGTGAATCGTTGAAGCGTTCAAATTCACCCCTGGAGGAGAAGAAGGAATGGAGCTGACCCAGACACTATACAACATCGACAAGGGCATCGCCACGATTACCCTGAATCGCCCTGACAAAATGAATGCATTTACCCTCACCATGCGAAAGGAGCTGATCGCCCTGTTCGCCGAGGCCGATAAAGATGATGCGGTCCGGGTGGTTGTAGTGACCGGCGCGGGCAATGCATTTTGTGCGGGGGCAGACCTCTCTGCAGGCGGTTCGACCTTTGATCGTTCCGGAGAATCGTCTATCAGCAGGCATCGCGACGGAGGCGGCCAGGTTGCCCTGGCCGCATTCAAGTGCCGCAAGCCCGTTATTGCGGCGATCAACGGCCACGCGGTGGGCGTCGGCATCACCATGACATTGGCCATGGATATGCGGATCGCAGCCGAGGACGCAAAGATCGGGTTCGTCTTTGCCAGACGCGGCGTCGTATTGGAGGCATGTTCCTCCTGGTTCCTTCCCCGTATCGTCGGCATGGCCAAGGCCGCAGAACTCGCCTATTCGGGTCGGATATTCCATGCCGCTGAGGAAAGGACCTCCGGACTCTTCAACCATGTGGTGGCGCGCGAGCAGGTGCTTGCAAAGACCCGGGAGATCGCAGAAGAAATCGCTTACAACACGTCAGCGGTGTCCGTGGCGCTGTGCAAGGCCCTTCTGTGGCATGGGCTTGCAGAAGATGACCCCCAGTCCGTCCACCTCGCGGATTCGCGCTGTTTCTACTGGGCTGGAAAACAAAAGGATGCAAACGAAGGCATTCAGAGCTTCCTTGAAAAACGCCGGCCCCAATTTACCATGAGCGCCTCGACCGACATGCCTGATTTTTACCCCTGGTGGAAGGAACCGATGCTTTGATTGAGAGATTGAGGAATTAGGGGGGTTGCGGGATTGGGGGATTGACGGATGCGGTGATGCGGCTCATGTAGACAGGCTCATGGCCGATGGCCTGAAGGTCGGGTAAAGCGGAGCGAACCCCAATGCCTGACGCCTAACGCCTTGCGCCTAATGCCTGGCGCCTTGCGCCTTCAACCATTTCCCGGTGACAATTATGAACTTCATTCAGGGCATCATTTATAATTTCCGTGGACTCTTTCTGGGCATGAAGACCCGGAAGCTCCTCTTCTGGGGTCTCCTGAGGTTCTGCGTCGTGGTCCTGATCACGATCATTTCTGCCAGCGTGATCCTCATTCACCACCAGGATATCCTGGGCGTTATCTGGGCAAGACCCACAAGCCTTTGGATCCTCTGGCTATGGCATCTCACATCCTGGTTTCTCTCCTTGTGCCTGGTCGGGCTGTCGACCGTTATCTCCTACCTGATCTCCCAGGTCCTTTTCAGCGTCGTCATCATGGACCACATGTCCCGGATCACAGAACGCATGATCAGAGGAGAGGCGACAGACGCCGTAGGCACGTCTATGTTTAAGTCATTCGCTTATCTTGTCAGCCAGGAGATGCCACGAACCGTCGTTCCCGTCATCTTATCCATTCTGCTGATGATCGTCGGATGGTTAACGCCCTTCGGACCTCTCGTGGCAGTCTTCTCATCGGGCATCGCCGCTGTTTTCCTTGCATGGGACAATACCGACCTTATCGCGGCAAGGCAGCTCATCCCATTCAGGACCCGTTTCGGTTTCCTGTTAAAAACCCTGCCCTTTCATTTGGGGTTCGGGCTCCCTTTATTGATTCCGGTCCTCAACATACTCCTTCTCTCCTTCGCCCCGGTCGGCGCTGCGCTGTATGAGATGGAAAAAAGGCGCACGGCGTGAGGCGTGAGGTCCGTTGAAAGACCGTCATCCAGCATCGAGAATCGACCCTCCGGCAACCCGTTACCCGTAGCGGCAACCCGAACCCGATTTCACCCGAATGGTATATTCCATGTTGTCTTGACTTCTCCCTCCCTGTGATTAGATTTGTAACGTTATGCGTATCTTGCAATCCGATACGTTCTTGACCGTGCAGATCGCAGTTTTTAAAAATTCACAGATAACAGATTCGACCATCTCGGGAATATGTCTGGAAAAGATTATTATAAGATATTAGGAGTATCCAAATCAGCCTCCCCCGAAGAGATCAAAAAGGCGTATCGAAAACTGGCGCTTAAGTACCACCCGGACCACAATAAGGGGAACACATCCGCGGAGGCGGCATTCAAGGACCTCAACGAGGCCTATGCCGTGCTGCGCGATCCGGAAAAGCGAAAGCAGTACGATATGTTCGGGGCGGAGGGCTTCCAGAACCGATTTACGCAGGAAGATATCTTCAGGGGCTTCGACCTGAACAGCATTTTCAAGGAGTTCGGCTTTGGCGGCGGCGGAAGGGGCCAGAATCCATTCAGCCAGATGTATGGCGGGATGGGAGGGTTTGGCCGTGGATCCGGCGGCTTCCAAGGCCATGGACAGGGGGCGAAGGGGCAAAACCTGGTCTATGAACTCCCCATGACCCTGGAGGAACTGTGCAACGTCACGAGCAAGACGATCGCCTATCAGGTGGATGGACGTCAGGAGAGGCTCTCCGTAAAGGTCCCTCCCGGGATGAAGGGGGGCCAGAAGTTGAGATTGCAGGGAAAGGGCCAGCCCGGCCTCTATGGCGGCCCATCCGGAGATCTCTATATCCAGATCAAGGAACTGGATCACCCGATCTTCAGGAGGGAGGACGCGGATCTTTACGTAAAGCATAAGATCAGATTTTCTGAAGCTGCATTAGGCGCCGAGATCGAGGTGCCGACCATTGAACAGAAGGTGTTGAAACTGAAAATCCCCCCCGGAACCCAGGATGACGCCAAATTCCGGCTGAAGGGATACGGCATGCCGCGCTATCAGGGTACGGGCAAAGGGAATGCTTATGTCGAGGTCAGCGTTGCCGTTCCGAAAAAGCTGACAAAAGAACAGAGATCCCTGGTGGAATCGATAAAAGAGGCAGGGTTATAGATTTAAAAATCCGTTATGAAGTCAATCTGCGTTTTTTCAGGAGGCCTCGACAGCATGTTGGCCGTTGAGGCGATAAGGGCTCAGGACATTGATGTCTTGGCCCTTTTTTTTGAAACGCCTTTTTTCGGGCCTGCCAAGGCCCTGAAATCCGCCCGTGCCATGGAGCTGAGGCTCAAGGTAGTGAATATCACCCAACGCCATTTGGAGGTGGTCCGCCACCCTAAGTCCGGGTACGGGAGCGCCATGAATCCCTGTGTGGACTGCCACGCCCTGATGTTTCGGATCGCCGGCGAGATGCTGGAATCAGAGGGGGCCTCTTTTGTATTTACAGGAGAAGTCCTGGGTCAGAGGCCCATGTCTCAAAACAGGGGCTCTTTGAATCGCGTTGCGAACGAAAGCGGGCTTCATGGCCTCTTGGTGAGGCCCCTCTCGGCAAAGCGCCTTGCGCCTACCATTCCTGAAGAAAAGGGGTGGATTCAACGGGACCTGCTCCTCGATTTTCAGGGACGCTCCAGAAAACCCCAGATGGAGATGGCGAAACGTCTCAATATATCAGCATATCCTTTGCCGGGGGGGGGCTGTCTCTTGACTGAAAAGGGATTTTCCCGCCGGTTGAAAGATTTACTGACGGACAGGTCGGATGTGGAAACGAGGGAACTGGAGCTGTTGAAATCAGGGAGGCATTTCAGGATCGGGCCGCATGCAAAGCTGGTGGTGGGCAGAAACAAGGAAGAGAATGACATCATCCAGGCCCTGGCAGGGGAACAGGATTTCATCCTGAAATCGGTTTCGGTCCCCGGCCCTACGGTGCTTCTCTCAGGCGAGCCTTCCGGAGACGCCCTCGGTATGGCAGCCGCCATCACCGCGGCCTACAGCGATACCGTGGAAGGGGATGTGAGTGATGTCAGGATAATTAAAAACGGCTTTGACATCAGGTGGTTGTCCGCGCCCGTGCGCGACAAGGGGGAATATAAGGGATATATGATTTAGGGATTGGGGAATTCAGGAATGCGGGGATTTGTGACGTTATCTGCGTAATCGGCAAAATCTGTGGATGGGATTCAGGAGAGTCCGTACTCCTTGATCTTGGCGATGAGCATCGGTCTGCTGATTTCCAAAAGCCTGGCTGCCTGGGTCCTGTTCCCATTGGTGGCCTTCAGGGCCTTTGCAATCAGGTTCCGCTGAAGATCCCTGGAGGCCTTCTTGATGGACAGGCTGCCCCCAGGAGAAATCTCCCCGGGAAGATCCTTCTCATGCACCAGCCCGGGGGGAAGATCTCCAGGCGTTATCCATGGCCCCGTAGATAAGAGGACCGCCCTTTCGATCACATTTTCCAATTCCCTTACATTGCCCGGCCAATCGTATGCCATCAGCATGGCCATGGCATCGGAAGAAGGGGCTTCCACCTTCTTCTTCAGCTTTTCGTTAAATATGTTCACAAAATAACCGATCAACAGGGAAACGTCCCCTTTTCGTGTCCTCAGGGGAGGGAGGTGGATGGTCATGACATGGATCCGATAATAGAGGTCCTCGCGAAATCGCCCCTCGGCCACCTCTTGTTCCAGGTCCTTTGAGGTCGCCGCAATCACCCGGACATCGATCTTCTTTGAACCCGCGCCGCCCAGGGGCGTGATCTCCCCTTCCTGGAGCACACGTAGAAGTTTCACCTGAAGGGGAAACGGCAGTTCCCCTATTTCATCAAGAAATAAGGTCCCCTTGTCCGCCTCCTCAAAGCGGCCCGGTTTATCCCTGTTGGCATCCGTGAACGCCCCCTTTTTGTATCCGAACAACTCGCTTTCAAGAAGGTTCTCGGGAATGCCCCCGCAATTGATGCTGACCAGGGCCTCCGACGATCTCGGGCTGTTCGCGTGAATCGCCCTGACAATCAGCTCCTTGCCGGTCCCGCTCTCGCCGGTAATGAGAACCGTGGTCTTGTGCTCAGACACCTTCTCCACAAGGTCGAACACACGGGCCATGGCCTCACTGCGGGCGATAATGTTTCCAAACGAGTATCGCTTTTCGATGACGCCGATCCTGTCTTTAAGCCTCAGATTTTCTTTCCTGAGGGTCTCCCGTTCCTCAGCCTTTTTTAAGGTCAGGAGGACCTCGTCTGTCTTGAAAGGTTTTGAAATATAGTCGTAGGCCCCTTGACTGATGGCCTCCAGGGCAATTTCCACCGTCCCGTAGGCAGACATCATGATGTAGATTTTTTCCGGATGCCGCAAAACCGCCTCTCTTAAAAAGGTCATGCCATCCATGCGGGGCATCCTTATGTCGCAGAGGATGTAATCGAAGTCAGTGCTCGCCATCTGCTTCAGGCCATCCAGGCCATCGCCGGCACATACGACCGAGAAGCCTGATTTCGCCAGCATTGTCTTCAACATATGCCGCATGTTGTCTTCATCATCGATCACAAGCACACGAGGTGAAGTCATAGTCTGTTTCCCCGTTCACAGGGTTAGGGTTCAAAAACGGAACTCAATCCCCAACATCCCCCAATTACTCAATCCCTCAATTCCCAAAATTCCTCAATCCCGGTTTACAGCCAAGGGAATTTCCACAACGACGCGAGTACCACGGCCGGCCGGACTTTCCACACGAATAGCGCCTTTGAGTCCCTCCATGATCGTGTAGCAGACAGAGAGCCCGAGCCCGGTACCCTTTCCGGGTTCTTTTGTGGTAAAGAACGGATCAAAGATCCGGCCCTGGGCCTCCGGCGGAATCCCGGCGCCCGTATCCGTGAAGATCACTTGAATAAACCCGTCCTTATTGACGGTCTCGATCTCCAGCACCTTCGGCGAATCCACCCGTCCTGATATATCCGCATCCGACATGGCATCGGCCGCATTGATGATAATGTTGAGGAACACCTGTTTGAGCTGGGTGGGCACCGCCCGCACCCTGTCGTTCTCTGCCTTCAGGGTCTGGTGGATCTCAATCTGCTCCATCATCGGTTGAGGTTCGAGCATATGCACGGTCCCCATGATGAGCTCATGGACCGCTGTTTCTTCACACTGGGGACCGGATGCCCTTGAAAAATCCAGGAGTTCTCTGATGATCTGATGGATTCGGTTTACCTCCGCCTCGATGCGCTCCAGAAAATCCTCCCTCTCCCCACGGCCCAGGTCCCCCCTCTTGAGCAATTCCAGATAGCCTAAGATAATCCCCAGGGGATTGCCGATCTCGTGGGCCACGCCGGTGGCAAGGCGCCCCGCCGTAGCCATCTTTTCAGACCGGATCATGTCGTTCTGGGCCTTCTTGATCTCCACATTGGCCCTTTCCAATGAGGCAATATGCCCTTTCAGTTCCTCCTTGTTTTCGTCAAGCCGGCTCAGCATCATCTTCAGAGAACGGAACAGTTGCCCGAATTCATTTCTCGATGACTCCCCCGCAGGAATCAGGGCGGGCCATTCGTCAAATTTTTCGGTGATGGTCAGGAGCCTGCGGATCGGCTTGACGACGGTTCGTGAGAGCAGATAGATCCCGAACAGTACCAGGATCATCGTATTCAAACAGATATAGCCCAGGGCCACATTCTCCGAAGCCCTTAACCTCTGGTATAGGGGATAGAGATCAGCGCCGATGGCCGCAGCGCCCATGGTTCGGCCCCTAAAAACGATGGGGCCGCATATCCTGATCCTCTCCGGTGCAAACCAGGTCACCCCCCAAATCCTCCCGAAAAACTCAAGGGATGGCCGCTCCGTTCTGAGTGCCTCGGTGCACCGGAAAAGCGTATCTTTCCCACCCTGTTCCCATGGACCGATACTGGAAACCTTCACCCCTTCGGCGCTGATTATCAAGGCAGATGAAAATTCTCCCTTTTTAAGGATCTGGGCAATCGCTCTTCTGAAACGGACGTCCGATGCGAGCGGGTCCCAAGAACCCTTGTGCGTCATCATCTCATATCCTGCTATCTGTCCGATGCCGTGGATGAGCAGATGTCCCATCTTTACTTTTGCATCGATCATGTCCCTTTCTGCAAATCGGGTCATTACAATATTGATGAGGAGCATGGCAGAGACGATCAGCAGACTCAGGCAGGCCACAATACCGGTCTTCAGGCTGTAGAAGGGAAACCGCAAGGCTGTGCCTCGTTTAGAACTGGTTCCAAGATTCAGGGGTTCAAAGGTAGATGGTTCTGATTCATCATTCGATGTTGGACGTTCGATGTTCGACGTTCATCAATCTTCAAAAATAGAGGTCCAAAAGCTTCCCTGGCCACTGACCTCCCCAAACCCCAGAGCATTGCTCACGCCTAAACTGAGCGGTTCCAGGTTTAGGGTTCAAGATTCAAAGGATATATAGCCTGATGATATTCTTAACTTTAATGATGCCTCCTGATGACTGACTCAGATGAGCTATCTTCACCCACGGGGTGAAACAGCCTATTTGCACGTATCAGCTATTTTCCCACGGATGATGATCCCTCAGCTTGTTTCAACCCTGGACCTTGAACGCTGAACCGCTTAACCCGGGTCACAAAAACAAACCAAAATACCACCTGGTCAGATCCCGGCCGAAAAAGAGATATAGCAGGGCGCCTGATGAAAGGAATGGGCCAAAAGGTATCCTGAACCGATACCCTTCGCCGGCACAGAGGATGAAAACGACGCCGATGATCGCGCCTGTCAGCGAAGCGATGAGAACGATCAGCGGGAGCGCCTGCCAGCCCATCCATGCCCCGATCATGGCCAACAGCTTGATGTCGCCGCCGCCCATTCCCTCTCTTCCGGTGATCCTTTCATACGCCATGGCCACAAGATACAAAGACCCTCCTCCGGCCAGGGTTCCGATCAGCGAATCGAGCCAGTAGACGCTCCAGGGAAACAATGAAACAGCCCACCCCGCCGCCACGCCGGGCAGGGAGAGGAGATCCGGTATGATCCTGTGGTCCAGATCGATAAAACTGATCGTCACCAGCGTGGCCGAAAAAAGGAGTAAGAGAAGATATTGAAAACTGATCCCATATGTGGTAAACAGCAAGAGGCTCAGAAGGCCGGTAAGACACTCCACGATCGGATAGCGCAACGAAATCCGATGACCACAGTATCGGCACTTCCCCATGAGAAAGAGATAGCTCAGGAGGGGAATATTGTCATAGAACCGGATTCGTTCACCGCAATGGGGACAAGATGACGGAGGGTGGGCGATGGACTGCTTGAGGGGAATGCGATAAATACACACATTCAGAAAACTGCCCAGAGAAAGCCCCAGAAGGAAGGAAAAAAGATGCCCTATTGCGCCAAGATTCATTTGGCAAATCCCCGGTGACGCAGGCATCAGAGCATCAACCCCTTGATTGCCCACTGCTCCCCGGCGACGATCTTATGGCGGCACGGAGCAACGGGACAGTGGAAATCGTGAAAAACCATGGCCAACATCAAGAATTCAGGAACGAACAAAAAGAGCGTAGTGCTCTCCATTAATCCGGAAAACCCGCAGCAGCGCCACATCAACCACGTCAGCGAAGTATTGGCGCAAGGGGGGCTCATTGCCTATCCCACAGACACCTTTTATGGAATAGGGTGCGATCTTTTCAACAAGAGGGGCATCCAGCTCATCTACAGGCTTAAAAAACGCCCTCTCACCAAGCCCTTTTCATTTATATGCGACAGTCTCAAAGAGATCAGCCGCTATGCCCTGGTTTCCAACTATGCCTACAAAACCATGAAGCGGCTTCTTCCCGGACCGTACACCTTTATCCTGGAAGGGACGAAACTGGTTCCGAGGATCATGCTGACACGACGCAAAACGGTCGGCATCCGCGTACCGGACAACCCAATCACCCTGGGCATTGTGCGGACCTTTGGCCGGCCCGTTATCAGCACCAGTGCAGGCTACGATGATCCCATGGAAATAAAAGAGGCCTTTGGTTCATATCTCGATATGGTGATTGATGGCGGGGTATTCGACCAAAGTCCTTCAAGCGTTGTGTCCCTTATCAACGATACGCCAGAAATCATACGAGAGGGGAAAGGAGATGTCAGTAGCTTTCTTTGATATCAAACCCCGAAACCCCGTCCCACCTGTACTCGATCCGTCCTTCCAGGTTGCGCAGCACCCCGGCAATAAACCGGGCCCCTGTCTCGACTAAAAGATCCAATACCTCCAGTCTCCTCTTCTTGGCGTATACGAGGGTCACATCTCCTTTAATGCCCGCTAATTCTTTCGTTATTTCAACAGCATCTTGAAAATTGCCCAACACGTCCACAAGCCCCAGCTCCTTGGCACGGGCCCCGGAAAAGATGCGACCGTCGGCAATCTCCCGTACCTGTTCCAGGGGGATCCGCCTGCCACGGACAATCGCCTCCTCGAACTGGTTCTGTATGTCCATAATCATGGCATCCAGGATCTCCCGTTCTCTCTGGGTCATTTTCCTGTCAGGGGAGCCGATGTCCTTGAATTCCCCGCTTTTCATGATTTCCAGATCAACGCCGATCTTATTCAACAGGTCTTCCACACGAACAAATTCCATGATCACGCCGATGCTGCCGGTAATCGTTCCCGGATTGGCCACGATCTTGCTGGCGGCCGCCGCGATGTAGTAACCGCCGGACGCGGCAACCGTTCCCATGGAAACAACCACTTTCTTGACAGGGGTTGTCTTTTCAATCTCCCGGTAGATCTCCTGGCTCGGAGCGATGGCGCCCCCCGGAGAATTGATCTTCAGGACAATGGCCTTGATATCCGCATCTTTTCTAAATTTGACTAAATCAGATGTGACGGTCTGCGAGGAGGAGATGGTCCCCTCCACCGGAATAACCCCGATCTTTTCACTGAAAAAGAGGGCAGAGGACGGAGACAGCGACTTCATTACCATCACCATGGTGCTGCCCAACACGACAGCAACGACAAGGATGATAATCAGGGCCGTAAGTATGGAATGCCGCTTGCTTGACATGTATCCATCGAATTCGTTCACGGTTTCAAAGCCCGCCCCGGTGCGACTTGCTGGAGGATTGAGGACACATGTCTCCGCAGGCTTAGACTACACTTTTCGACCATCGTCCCATTCAACGGTCTGGGCCAGGGATTCAGGTTTCACCCAAAATCCGGGCGTCGATCCGGGGGCGTTGAGCAGGCTGGGACCGACGTCCGGTAAGGGCATTCGGGAATAGAATATGTCAGACACGGCATGGGGTGTTACTCAGACGCTTTATCAGATCACCGCTCCTCCGGAGAGTCATTATCGGTTTCAGTCTGCTCTCCCGATTCAGGCGCAAACCTTGCCTCCTCCTGAGTGCCATCCCCATCCCCCGCGTCTGACTTCCTGGACCGGGACTGCCCCAGATTCATCATCTCTTCTCTTAACAGCTCTCCAAGGTTGGAGGTGGCCTCCTGATTGCTGTTCAAGTAGCTTCGAAAAATGTCCTTCTCACTGGTCTCTTCCAGTTTCCGGATGGACAGGCCGATCTTTTTCTCGTCGCGGGACACATTGATGACCTTTGCCTGGATGACGTCGTCTATCTGGAACCTCGACAGGGGATTTCCCTTCTTGTCGCCGGAGATCTCGGAGACATGGACAAGGCCTTCGATTCCCTCTTCCAGCTCAAGGAACAGACCAAAATCCGTCACGTTCGTGACCGTTCCCGTCACTCGGGTCCCCGGCTTGTATTTTACCGGGATCTCGTCCCACGGATCGGTCGTCAACTGTTTGATGCCCAACGAAAAGCGTTCATTTTCCTTGTCGATATTCAACACCACAGCCCGCACTTCATTCCCTTTTTTGTAAAGCTCGGAGGGGTGTTTGATCCGCTTGGTCCATGACATATCCGATATGTGCACCAGACCGTCTATCCCTTCATCAATCCCGATAAAAGCTCCGAAATCGGTGATATTCTTGATCTTCCCTTCGATCGTTGTCCCCACAGGGTATTTCTCTTCAATAATATCCCATGGATTCGGGGCCACCTGTTTCATGCCCAGGGAGATCCGTTTCCTTGCAACATCCATGTTCAAGACAACGGCCTCGACCTTCTCCCCGATACTCAGCAGCTGTGAAGGGTGCCTGACCTTCCGGGTCCAGGACATTTCTGACACGTGTATCAATCCTTCCACACCCTGCTCCACCTCGATAAAAGCGCCATAATCTGTCAGGCTGACCACCCGGCCGGTAATTTTTGCACCGATGGGGTATTTTTCTTCAACCTGACTCCATGGGTCAGGCGCCAACTGCTTGATGCCGAGAGAGACCCGTTCCCGCTCCTTATCAAAGCTCAAAACCTTTACATCGATCTCGTCTCCGGTCTGATGCATCTCAGAGGGATGCCCGACCCTGCCCCAAGACATATCTGTAATGTGTACAAGCCCGTCAATTCCGCCCAGATCGATAAACAGCCCGTAGTCCGTGATATTCTTCACCACCCCTCGGAGAACCGAGCCTTCCTCGATGACCCTGAGGGTTTTTTCCTTCATAGCCGTGCGCTCGGCTTCCAATAACGCCCGACGGGACAACACAATATTGCCGCGACGCTTATTGTATTTGACGATCTTAAACTCGTGCTCGGTGCCTACCAGCGTGTCCATATCCCTGATCGGCCTGAGATCGACCTGTGAACCGGGCAGAAAGGCCTGAAGGCCGATATCCACAGAAAGCCCGCCCTTCACCCTCGATACGATCGTCCCCTTGACCGTCTTGTCGCTTTCATAGATTTCCCTGATCTTATCCCATACCTTGATCTTTGCAGCCTTTTCTTTGGAAAGCCTGATCGCGCCTTCGTCATCCTCCCTCCGCTCCAGAAGGACCTCTATCCTGTCGCCCACCTTGGCTGTCATCTGGCCATCGGCATCGATGAATTCACGGATAGGAATCTGTCCTTCTGATTTGTAACCGATATCCACCAGGACATACTCCTTATCGACCTGGACGATCTCGCCTGAAACGACCTCCCCTTCCTGAATGCTCTTCAAGCTCTCCTCATACATTTGCATAAAACTGTCGGAATCCTGAAGATCTTCAGAAGATTCATCCTCTGACCGACCCGTCAGCCTCTCCTCGAATGCGCCCTCCGATGCCGCGACAGTGGATATGTCTTTCATGTCTGAAGTGGTGTCGCGATCCGTATCGAGGTTTAAAGATGTCGCTTCATTTTCATCAGTTACTACCTGGGTTGCAAAGTTCATTTCCTTTTCCATTAACGTAAATACCCCCTCAGTGTTTTTGCCTGCCTAAATCCCTCCGAATCCCCTAAATTTTTAAGTTTATCAAAATTAAAACGGAATATCAACCATTATTTCCGGCCTATCGGCAATTTGCTGAGACAGATCAAAACCCGGCCCTCCACTATCGCTCCCTGATATGCTTCAAAATCTCTTCAACAACCTCTTCGGCCGTTGACGTCGTTGAATCAATAATGATGGCATTCTCGGCAGGCCTTAAAGGTGACAGAACCCGCATTCGGTCTTGATCATCCCTCCTCTTCAGATCTTCCGCCACGCCTTCCTTTGTGACGGTCTCCCCCCTTGCCAGCCGCTCCCTGTACCGCCTTTCCGCCCTTGCGTCAGCGGAAGCCGTCAGATAGAACTTCCAGCGGGCCTCGGGAAAAACCACGGTCCCCATGTCCCTTCCTTCGGCCACAAATCCACCCTCTTTTGCCATCCTCCGCTGGAGGTCCGACATGGCCTCCCTCACCTCCCGTACTGCAGAAATCGTGGAGGAAAGGATGTCCAGCTCAGGGCTCCGGATCAAGTCTGAGATATCTTCCTTCCCAAGCATCAGTTTAGGCGGATCCTTCCCCCTGTCAAACCAGAGATCCAGGGTCCTGCATACCTTGTCTAATCCCTCACCGTCATGGGAATCCATGCCCTTGCGTCTTGAAACCAGGGCAACGGCGCGGTACATGGCCCCGGTATCCAGATAGAAATAACCGATTTCCTTGGCCAGCATGCGGCTGACGGTGCTCTTTCCTGACCCTGCCGGACCGTCGATCGTTACCATCTGATTCATCTATCTCTACCACGACCTCTCTCGGCAAACGCTCACTGATTCAGGGATCATTTCTTCTCCAACCCTTCGCCGATTCTCAGTCCGGGCGAGGCCATGGAGCCTTGAAAGGATCATTGAGCCAACTATAGCCTTCAGGTTTCTGGGGTTGCGCGTATCCATCCTCTTGTTTTCAAGGCATTATTCAATCAATCCCGCTTGAGAGCGGAACAAATCGACACTCCCAAATCCTGTAGGGAGGGAGGGTACGTCCACTATCTCGACCCCTTCAGCCACGACCGGACAGCTGCGTGCATTCTCTTATAACGGAAGGGGAGGTAAATGTAAATGTCTCTCCCGCCATATCCCCCTATTTTGTCCTTCATAAAATATTTTTGCTGATTTCTCCTTGACTTGGAACCCCTGATCAACTATTTTCTATCCAATTGCGCAACAGACCAGGAAAAATTTTTCTGTCTTCAGGCGGGGATATTCCGCATGCAGGTAACCGAATCCCTGGACGCAACCACACGAAGGTCTTTTCCGGCAAATCAACACCGTTTCAGAGAGAGAATTTTGAAAGGGGCATTTTGCAAAGGTCTCAATAAGGGGGAAAAATGAACAAATCACAGATGATAGAAGCCTTGGCCAAAGAAGAGAAGTTACCCCTGAAAAAGGCGGAAGAGGTGGTGAACACAGTCTTTGGAGAGATTGAAGCAGCCCTCATTAGAGGTGAAAGGGTTGAAATCCGAGG
>JAWOIH010000494.1:0-3393 GCA_046484725.1 Candidatus Desulfacyla sp.
CTGTGCGAATGGGTAACAAGGATTCCTTGGCCAATCTTGTCGAACAGTGCCGCAACAGCATCCGAGTTTAAGTCAATATCTATCGGCCCCGTATCCGGAGTCATTTGCCGGAAGTATTGCTCCAACGAAGCAGGGTCCTGAGAGAACTGGACGCCGGGGAAATAATCGGGCCAGATTCCGATCCGGAAGAAGTCAAACCATTTCTGCTCGTCGGGTACGGGGTTTATCGTAATCGGCTGCGTGCTGCGTCCGGCATTCCCCCGGCGCGGCTGATCAAGCACATACACGCCGTAACCCCGCCGCAGGAAGATATTCTGATACCCCTCACGTCCATCCGGTGTCGTCTCCCAGGTCTTCGAGAACTGCCCGTAGCCATGCCAGAGCACGAGAGGCAATTTCCGGGCATTTTCCGGAATCTGGTAAAACACGTACGCGTGGTCTCCATGAAACGTTTGCCCCTGGGGAGTCATTTTGAAAGGGTCTAACGTTCCGGGGTGAGTGATCACTGAACCGCCGACGGCAAAGCTCCCTTGCTCCTGAATGACCATTGGCACTAGTTTGCCGCTGCGATCAGCGATTGCGCAGGCGAAGAGGCTCACGCCGACGAAAGTAGGCGTGAGCGCAACCATTGACTTCCTGAACTTTATATTCATCGTTTGCCTCCTTACTTCAACGTATGCCGAAGAACTGGGTCAATTTACCCATGGATTGATTCACATTTGCAGTTTCCAATAGGTTTCGATGTGGGTTGCACCGTCAATCAGAAATAATTCTTCATTTTTCGCGTTGACGTCCTTTTCCGGTCATAATTATCTCTAAATTTGTCCCGACGTTCAATCCCGCGGATAATGATGTGGTGCAAAACGCCGGGCGCATATAATCGAGATAATCTTGGCATGGTCTCAGATTCTGTTTTTATATGATCGGGGGATTATGGGAGTTATTTGCTTATTTATGGACGCAGATTTTCGGGGACTCAATCAGATTCACTGCATATGAATATTTTTGTAGCTCGCCGGATATCAGATGGAATCCCTGCTCATGGCAAACTTGAGATAGACCTTGCAGGGACGCTCTCCTCGAGGTGACAGCTTCCACGTACCGGTTTGCTCCCTCCTGGCCGGCGTTCTGTTGAGCTGGCTCAAATTGATCAAAGGGCCTTATCCATATCCGAACTCCTCCAGCCTCTCTTCGCTTATCCCCAGCGCGTGGGCGATTTCATGCACCACGGTGATCTCGATCTCCTGTTCCAGGTCTTCGGCTGTTTTGCACATCTCCTCCAGGGGCTCCTGGAAGAGAAAAATCGTGTCCGGAAAAAGCGGGGGCGAAAAAATGGAACGATCCGACTGCGAGACGCCTGAGTAGAGCCCCAGCAGTGGCTCGTCGGCAGGAAGACCCATCTCTTCCAACATGTCTTCGGAAGGCCGTTTTTGTACGGATATGAGGAGGTTGTCCAGATGACGCCGAATCTCTTTCGGGATGCGGCGAATCGCCCTCATCACGATTCTATCGAACTCCTTATCGCTCAGCTTCATATCTCTCTCAATAGACGGTTGTTCTTCGCGCCTTCAGCGCCTCTGCGCAAGACCCCTTACAACATCCCCGACTCCTTCAACCGGACCACAAGCTGATCCGCCTGTTCCGCCGGCGCCCCCTGCAGAAGCTCACAGGTCCTGCCCTTTTTCACTTTTGTCATGGAGATTACCCTGGTGGGGGAACCCGCATCCCCCGTCATGTCAGGGGACAGGTCGAGATCCTTCAGGGTCCAGGTTTCCAGGGCCTTTTTTTCAAAGGCGGCCTCAATGGCCGCGAGGCCGATGTCCACGGGTTCAAAAGATCGCAGACTTACAGACAGTGCCGCGGGAAACGAAACCGAATATTTCTCCATGAATCCGTCCATTCGCCGTTCCACCTGAAGATCGGCGCCCGTGAGCTCCATGGAGTGAACACCGGTAATGATCGGAATGCCCAGGGCAACAGCGGTCTGGGGGCCCACCTGTCCGGTATCGCTGTCGGCGCTCCTCGTGCCGAACAGGACCAGATCGAATGGGGCAAGTTTTCTGATTCCCGCGCTCAGGATGGTCGAAGTGGCAAGGGTATCTGAGCCCTTAAAGGCGGGATCGCTCAGAAGAATCCCCCGGTCGGCGCCCATGGCAAGGGTTTCCTCTAATGCCGCATTGGCGGCTTCAGGCCCCATGGACAGGGTCGTTACGGCGCCGCCATGAATCTCTCGCAATCGAAGAGCGGCCTCCACCGCGGGTCTGTCGTAGGGATTCAACTGCAGCAGATCCTCGGAGCGGATAATCTCTCCCTCGGGCGGTTTCAGAATGACGGATTTGATGCAAACGATAAGATTAAGCCCCATCTTTACTCCTTTACGGGCGTGGTTAAGTGGTTGAGTAGTTGAGTAGTTGAGTGGTTGCGTTGGAAAATGGGAGACGGAGACATCTATTTTCCCGCGAGGCCTCGGAAGATGACCATGCGATGCACCTCGGATGTTCCTTCGTAGATCCTGGTCACCCTGGCGTCGCGGTAATATCGTTCAACGGCATAGGCCTTTGAATAGCCGTACCCACCGTGAATCTGCACGGCCATATCCGTTATTCTGCAGGAAGCCTCAGACGCATAGAGTTTTGCCATGGCCGCGGCCTGGGAAAACGGTTCTTTTCTGTCCCGCAATCCGGCCGCCCGATATACCAGCAATCGAGAGGCATCCACCTGGGTCGCCATATCCGCGAGCATCATCTGAATGGCCTGGTGTTTTTCAATGGGAACGCCGAACTGTCTCCTCTGCCTTGCGTATCGAAGCGACTCCTCAAGGGCCCCCTGCCCTATTCCAACGGCCTGGGCCGCAATTCCCATTCTCCCCGCATCCAGTGCCGCAAGCCCGATTTTCAATCCGTCTCCGTCCTTCCCTAAAAGATTAAATCGAGGGACTTCACAATCATACAGGCGAATAGAACTGACCGGGTTTGCCCGCATGCCGCAGAGATCTTCCAGGTCCCCCACCACAAATCCCGGAGTCCCCCTTTCGGCAACCACCACACTGACCTTTACGGCGCCTTCAGGAGCGCTGGTCCGGACAAAGATCAAACAGATATCCGCCACCCCTCCATTGGTTACAAACACCTTGTTGGCATTGATGATAAACCGATCTCCCCGCAAAACGGCAGTGGATTCTGTTCCCCTTGCATCAGAGCCGGCATTGGGCTCGGTCAGACAGAAGGCGCCGATTTTTTTCCCCTGTGCAAGAGGGACCGCCCATCTGGTTTTCTGTTCCTCCGAACCAAATGCAAGCAAGGGATAAAGTCCAACGCTGTTATGCACTGTCACGCACAGCCCCACCCCCGCGGAAACCCTGGATATCTCTTCGATAATAATGGAATAACCGAG
>JAWOIH010000499.1:0-12040 GCA_046484725.1 Candidatus Desulfacyla sp.
GGTGGGTGTCCACGCCGTTATGGGTGATCTTCCAGATCTGGATGTCGTTGGGATAGACGATCTCGGTGGCCACCTTGTCAGAGGCATGTTCGAGTTGAGGAAAATGGCACTTAAAGCAGGGGAAGTTCTTTCGAGTAGCCTCATTCGGGTTCTTGACCGCAAGAAACCCTTTCTTGAGATACCCGTCCATAAAAATATCCATGATGGACCGGGCATGGTGAGATTTCTCCCACTGGGCATAGATTTCTTCGTGGCACTCTTTGCACCGAGAGGTATCATACCATGTGAGCAGCTCTTTTAACGATTGGGCCTGGTTATACGAGGCGCCCAGAGGGGAGTTTATCAACAAGACGATGCACAAGAACGCGAGGCAACACACCCCCGCGAACCAATTGCTGCGAATGAGCCCTGCAATAAATTGAATGACCCTGTATCTGATGGGCTGGGGAGCCATCGTGAGGTCTTCTTCCTTTTTCATGCCACCCTCCCGGCAATGGGTTGTCGGTCACCCCTGATTTCGTTCACCACCCGGCGAACATCCGGGAGGCATCACCTCCCCTTGGGGTTATTGGCGGCGCAATTGCATCCGTTGGCCTTCTTTTCCTTTTCAATCCGCTCCAGGATGGTGGAGCGGCCATGTTGCAAGAGATCGGCTTGGATGTCTACATTGGTATAACCGAAACAGTAGCAAATGATTTTAGACATGAAAACCCCCTGCGCATCCCGTGACCTATATATTTATTGGCAGCGTTCAGCGACCCAATCACGCCTCCAGAGAAAAGCCTGCCATGTAGGTTTTCAATTCTTCCGACTTCTGTCCATTCAATTCAGGGCAGTCCTCTGGCCCCTTTACTTCCTGGGCCACAAGGGAGGCAAAGACCATGCACGTGGGCTGTCCGCACTTCCTGCAGTTGGTTTTCGGCAGGAGCTTGAGGATCTCCAGGACCTTTGGTTTTGGCGCGCCCTGGTAGGACGGCCGAACCTGTTCCCGCCGCTCCCAGACGTCATTGATCTCCCGCTGAAGCCACTGCAGGATCTTGTCGGCCTCTGCATCGTCTTTGAGCGCATTGACCGCAATCTCATGGGGGTGGACCGTGATGATCTTGCCCTGGACCCTGAAGGTCACGGCCGGCGGGTCCCTGAAATATTCAAAGCCCCCCAGTTCGGCGTTCAGATAGGGAAGGGCTTCTCCGATATCCTGGTCCAGATGCGCGATGCAATGAACCGACTCAAAGCCCGGATTGCACTTGGGGCGAAAGATGTCTTTTCGGTAGCTCTTCAGGAGCATGATCCTTCCATTCAATATAGGTCAACTCACGCCCATTTGCTTGAAGACCCGGTCAATGTCCGCCTCGCTCATGAACCCCTCGTGCCGGTGGACCTCCTTGCCCTCTTTATCAAAAAAGATCTGGGTGGGGATGGCCCGAACGCCGAACCGTTTGGCAGGCTCCTTGTCCTTCCAGACATCGATAAAGACAATGGCGGCCTTTCCCTCATATTTCTTTTCCACCTTTTCCATGATCGGCACCATCATCTTGCAGGGGACGCATTCATTGGCGCCCAGGTCCACCATGGTGGGGATCCCCTTGACCGGGACATTGCCTACCGGTTGGGAATGGGATATAGGTGGTTCATCTGATGAGCACCCGCATAGCGAGACGCTCAGTGCGGCGATCATGACCAGAAGGCCTGCAACCCTCAGCGCAACGGTCTGGATTCGCTTTGGCATCTACTTCACCCCCATTTTCGCCAGTTGCTTCAGGACCTCTTCCTCTGCATAAAAGCCCACATGTCGAAAGACCTCTTCCCCGTTCTTGTCAAAAAAAACCTGAACCGGGATCGACCGGATGCCGAACCGGGCCCCCAGGAGCTGGTTCTCGCCCACGTGCACAAACACCACGTTGAGCGTGTCGGGAAATTTCTTTCGGAGTTTGTCGAGTATGGGCTGCATCATATCACAGGGGACGCACCCCGCGGCCCCGAATTCCACCAGCGTGGGTTTGCCGGACATGCGTGCCTTGTCCACCGGGTTGTCCCTGGCCGATGCCGCCTGCTGCTTCACCCAGTCCCGGTTGATTCGGATGTCCGTTCTCTTGCCTAAGTCTTCGATACGGACATCCAGGGCCGCCGCCTTTTTTTGCTCGAGCAGAAAGGGCTCGATGCTTCCTTTGACCTGATCAAAGGGCATGCCGCCAACCATCTCCTTGTTGGCCTCATAAAAGGCCTTCATTTCCGCCTCCTTTACCGTAAGCCCGTCCGTGAGGCGCCCGACGTAGGCCTTCAACATCTCGTCGCTGCGCTGGTCCACGGAAATGCCCATGGACTTGGCATCCTGTTTGATGAGCATCTCCATGGCCTTCTGTTCCAGCAGAAAGAAGAGGTTTTTCTCCAGTTCCTTTCGCATCTCAGGCGGGACTTGGGTCAGCATATCTTTGGCGAAATCAGGCTTGATCTCAATCTGGTAGGCCTTAAGAAGCTCGTCTTTTTTCATATCCGTCAATATGGCCAGTTTCAACATCCCTGTTGCCAGGCCCGGATAGGTCCCTTCTACGGTGGTTTTAGCAGGTTCATCTGCCCGAGCCGGTTTCCCCATGCCGCCGGGCATGAGAAAAAAAACTGCGGTCAACGCCACCGTCCACATCCACACCCTTTCTTGCTTTTTCATCAATTATCCCTTCATTTCATTTCCTGAAAGCGCCCTTACCCGCAACAGGAGCACCCTTGCATTGGGATTCGGCCTTGCTGGATTTTTGCCGTTCCGTTCGCTACGGCGTCTCTTACCGCTTCCTTCACCCGTTTGATGTCAGATTGCTTGAGATTGAAGTCCTTGTTTTTTTCAATCCCGAGGTCGGTGACGACTAGATAATTCTGAAGCGGGACCTCGGAATGGCTCAAAATGGCCCTGGCACACCCAACGTCGCAACCGTCCAGCGCTACCATTTGGGCGACATCCTTTGCTGATTGAACAAATCCCGAGAGATGCCCTCCGATCCCTCCGAGACAAAACATTTTGCCGAAACCCTCCTGGGTCAATTCCACGGCAGCCTGGTTTGCCAGTTGCCCCACATTGGAGCCCCCCGAACAGGCCAGGATCATGACATTTCCATCCGGAGCACAACAGTCTTGCGCCATCACCATCTCCTTTCTCCTGATTCAATGCTATTTCTGAATCCAGGATTTGATTTCATCTTTGGAAGGGACTTTGCCCACGGCCTTAACCTCGCCGTCCACCACCACCGCCGGCGTCATGAAGACCCCGTGTTTGGCAATATCCATGACGTCTTTGACCTTGGTCACGGTGACATCAACGCCTGCTTCCTGTATCGCCTCCCTGACGTGCTTTTCCGTCTGCTCGCATTTGGGGCATCCCGGCCCCAGAACCTTAATTTCCATGATATTTCTCCTTTCGGTTTTTCTTTCGCCTAAAGCCTTTCGCTATACGCCTCACGCCTCACGCCTTGCACCTTGTGCCTTGCGCCTCTATGAGCCATTCAATCATCTTTGACTTGAGAGGCACCTTGCCTACTGACTTGACCTGGCCGTTGATGAGCAGGGCCGGGGTCCCCAACACGCCGTATCGGCCGATCTCCTTGATGTCCCGAACATGCTCGATATCGGCCATGATACCAGTCTCGCTCATGACCTGCATCAGGTCCTGCTCCAGCCGATCGCACTGCACACACCCTGGTCCCAGGACCTTTATCTGAATCCCCTCCGGCGTCTCTTCCTCAACCGGCTTCCCCAGGAATTTCCTGAATTCCCGCAAAAAGGCCTTGCCATAGTCCTCCCGAACCTTTGGGGGTACATAGTTCCGCTTGGACAGACGATTGAGAAGTGCTTCCTCGACTTCCGCATCGGGTCTGTCTCTGTACGCCTCGGCCATATCTTCCATGACACTGTTGAGCCCTATGATACCCACAGGGGAATTCCCGACCCTGATCTGCGTTACATCATTCTGTGACATGCATCCCCTCTCTTTTTTGCCTGATGCCTCGCGCCTCACGCCTTTAGCCTTCTTCATCCCGCTATCCATCCATAGGTCATGCCGGCAATGGTACTCAGAATCACGATAATCACGCAAAAGACGGCGGTCTTCTTGACCCCCATGACCCCGCCGATCACCAGCATATTGGGAAGAGAGAGGGCCGGGCCCGCCAGAAGGAGGCTGAGGGCCGGTCCCTTGCCCATTCCGGATCCGATGGGGCCCTGAAGAATGGGGACCTCTGTCAGGGTCGCGAAATACATGAGGGCCCCGGATACCGAGGCGAACAGATTGGCCCACAGCGAATTGCCTCCCACCAGGGACGCCACATAGTGCTCCGGGATCAATGCCGGATGACCGGGTCTGCCCAGCATAAAGCCCGCCACCAGGACCCCGGCGCCCAAGAGGGGAAAGATCTGTTTCATAAATCCCCAGGTGGACTGGACCCAGGTGGATCTCTCTTCTCTGACAAACCAGCTCTTCAGCATAACACCGAGGATAATGAGAAGCCCCGCCGTGATATACCATTTGGCCGCAAAGATCATGGGCCAGATCCCGGTGGACCCTTGGGCCGGTTTGGCAAAGGCGGCGAAGATCAGAATCAGGACCAGGGTCAACATGAACAGGGCATCCTGAGTCAGGGTGCGGCCTTTCCCTTCTTCATCCGGGAGGTAGATCTGTCCGGCGGTCCGGGCCGCATCGTCCTTTCTGAAGATGAAGGCCATGAGAAGACCGGTGATGACGGCGAACAGAACCGCCCCGATGGCCCGGGCAAGACCCAGCTCCCACCCTAAAATCCTGGCTGTCAGCACGATGGCCAGCACGTTAATGGCAGGCCCGGAATAGAGAAAGGCGGTTGCCGGTCCGATGCCGGCCCCCCGCGTATAGATCCCCGCAAACAGAGGCAGCACCGTGCATGAGCAGACCGCAAGGACCGTGCCCGAAACCGAGGCCACCGAATAGGAAAGAATCTTATGGGCCGTAGCCCCGAAGTATTTGAGAACCGATGCCTGGGACACAAAAACGGCAATGGCCCCCGCAATAAAAAAGGCGGGTATCAGGCAGGTCAGGACATGCTCGCGGGCATACTCCTGGAGCATCATGAAGGCCTCAAGGCCCGATTGTCTGACCGTTTCATCCGCCCACGGGATGTAGTAAGCGGCCGCAAAGGTCAGCACGATAATCAACAGTTTGGTGCGTTCTCTCATTGTCAGAGTCTCCCGGAATTAAATTCCCATATGCAGATTTAGCGATATTATCGGCCCCAAAAAAAGCGGCTATCGACAACAGATTTGGTCTCTGTGAATGTGGGCCAACCTCCCTTTGAGTTTTTGCACTTCGGGGTCATCTTCAAGCCAGTGCCTGAGGTTTCCCATGAGACTGGATACGTAAGGCGATTTCATGCCTTCCGCAAGGTGGCAGTTGACCCAAAGTCCATCTTTCTCAAAAGCTACGAGACCCACTTCCTCAAGTAGTTTCAAATGCTTGGATACGCTTGACTGTGAGATCTGAAGCGCATTTTGAAGTTCGCACACACACATCCCTTTGTGTTGAAGCATCTTAACGATTTTGACCCGGTTGGGATCCGACAGGGCCCTCATCAACTTAATGAACGCTTTCATACCTAAGATCATCCTATAGATTCATTTTGTAGAATATAGTCTTGTGGCACCCGGTGTCAAGAACTTATTTGGAACTATATTTGGGAGAAGGAATATGTCTAATCGATTCGGGAGGAGCATCAAAGGATTTCAGATTATTCGCCTCGGGTGTGATGATATACATCGAGGCAAAAATGATCGGCAATCGGACTCGCAAAAAAAGACCGGATCGGGTATCCGGTGAAAAGCGTTTTTGGCTGCTATAGCGTAAATGCCCTGAGCGGACCACCCATGCGGTTGGTGCCAGCCAGTCACGATAAAATGCCGGTCGTTCCTATCGTCCGCTTAAGTGGACACGACTGGAGTTCATATTTTGCGCACCGAACTATATGCAGGGTACGAATGGATTTTTCAAGGGAAGAGAGCCGCCTCTCTTCCCTTGAAAACCCGCTTACAGCCTTGGATCAATAAGGATGGAACTCCCGGATCCGCCACTTGGGTTTTCCGGTTGCCTCATCTGTTTCCGTGAAGTTCTTATAGTAGTTCGTAATCGTGAAGATCCCGGCGAACTGATTGGATACAGGATATCCGGCCTTGATCCAACCCACGATCCCATCGTTGTATATCCAGACATTCGTATACCCATACTCTACGAGCTTTTCGGCAACATAGGCCTGGCGCTTGTGGGTCCGGCACCAGACAACAATCATGGCGTTTTTGTCTTTGATCTTGCCGGGAATGGTATACATATGACCGGAGTGGATATGATCCGTATAGGGAATATGAAAGGCATAGAACTCCGGATGGGTCCGGGTGTCTATGAGATATGCATCCTTTTTCCCGGCCATGACTTCGTCATAGAGTTTCTTGAACTGCTCGACGTTGAGCTGGCGCTCGGCGGGGATCACCGATTTGGCCTTTTCCCATACCTTCTTCTCGTTGGCCTGAAGCATCTTTGAATCGTCTTCAGCAAAAGCGGAGACCGTGCTCAGAGAGAAAAAAAGGGCAAGGGCCAGAACAAATAACCTTTTCATTAGACAACCTCCTTAAAACATTTAATGTATTAAATTGATCCTTCAGAACCCCTGTATGGATCATCCACCTCCTTCCCGGGTCTAAGTAAAAAAGCCGGTCACACTATATCTTCTGCTTAGATTTTCGTCAAGGGCCTTCTAAGGAAACCACTACTGAAAAGCCAAATCCCCCCATTCATACTGGACAATGGCCACCAGGGTGATGGCCGCGGTCTCTGCCCTCAATATCCTGTTGCCAAGGGAGACCGGGACAAAGCCGGCATCTTCGGCCATCTCAACCTCTTCCTCCGCAAAACCGCCCTCAGGGCCGATGATGCCTATGAATTTCTCGGTCTGATGGGCGCCCCTCAGCAGGCCCTTCAGATCCCGTTTCCCTTCGCCTTCCCACAACATGGCCTTTAGACCCTTTTCCGTCTTCCATTTTGCGGTCAGCTCCTCAAGAGAGGATGGGGCGGCTATTCGGGCCGGGGCCTTTCTGCCTGACTGTTTTGCAGCGCTTCTCCCGATCCCGCTCCAGTGCCTCAACCGGTTGGCAAATCTTCCCTCTTCCAAGCGGACAATGGTTCGTTGAGAAAAGAATGGAAAGAGGGCATCAACACCCAGTTCGGATGTCTTTTGGATGAGATAATCCATGGGGCCCGATTTCAGGAGCGCCTGGCAGAGGCTGATTTCGACGGGCGATGGAGGGGGGAAGGGGAGGGGGTCTTCCAGGGTGACCGTCACCTCTTTTCGTGTTGCGGACCGGATGACGGCCTGAAAGCGGGCGCCGCGACCGTCCATGAGCGCCAATCGATCCCCCGGCCCCATCCTCAGCACCTTCAGGATATGGTGTGCCTCGGATCCCGTGATGACGCAGGGCTGGTCCGGTTCGATCGGTGCTTCAACAAAAAAGCGTCTCATCATGGTGTCGTCAACTGAGGTTTAGGGTTGGGGGTTGACCTTTCCCTATCGACGTCGGACGTTCAATGTTCGATGTTGGAAGTTCAATAGGTTCAGGGTTAACGGTACCGGATGCCTCGTCACGCGCGTTTGGCTGCGACCACGCAGGCCCACTCGCCCTGGTGAAGAGTTTCGTGCGGCAGCAGGCCATTATCCGAGAGCGACACGACGACCTCCCGGACCTGATCCCTTAGAATACCTGAGAGGATCAGCCGTCCTCCGGGATCCATGAGACGTGGAAGAAAGGGCATCAGCCTCAGGATCTCTCCCAGGATCAGGTTGGCGCAGACGAGAGCGTATTTCTCCCTCACCTGTTCAACGGGCTCTTGAGATAGACGAATTCCCGCTTCTGCGCGGTTCAGCCGGATATTCTGTCCGGCCCAGCGGATGGCCTCCGGGTCCGTATCCAGGGCCAGGACCTTTTCGGCGCCCAACTGCACGGCATATATGGCGAGAATGCCGCTCCCGGTGCCCACGTCGAGCAGGGTCCACGGGCTCCTGAGCGGGACCCACTCCATGGCCTCAAGACACATCCGGGTGGTGGGATGCTGACCGGTCCCGAAGGCAGGGCCGGGGTCCATGCGGATGATATGCGCGACGTCGGTCTCCGGGACAGGCTCCCAGGCAGGGAGGATGAGGAGCCCGGGCGTCACATGGACCGGACGGAAAAACCGGCGCCAGCTAATGCCCCAGTCCTGGTCTTCCACCTGACTGAACTGGATGACCGGGGAGGAAACGTCGGGGAATATCTCTTTCAGAGCGTGGAGGTACAGGTCTATTCGGGTCCTGATCCCCTCCAGGTCGTGTTGGAAGGGAAGGTAGGCCTTCAATGTGCGGTCCTGGAAGTCTTCTGACACAACGCCGGTACAGCCCAGATCGAATAGAAAGGAACTCAACGGGTCATGCAGGACGGGGTCTGCCTGAAGGGAAATCTCCAGCCATGATGGGGGTTGCATACTGCTCGAAGGGGCCACGGCATCTTCCCGGTTAACGCCCCCGCCGCATGGGCGGGGGCATGAACAGGATCAGGCCTTTTGAAACACGTAGTTCAACTGGCCGTTGGGGAGCTGGTTGACCCGGGTGGTCATCTCCATGCCCACCTGGATTTCGTCCTCCGGCACGTCATTAGCGATCCGGCCGAATACCTTGTAGTTTCCGTAGTCCAACAGGGCGATGGCATAGGGGAGGTCGTCGCCAAACCCGATCGGGGCGAATTCCAGCTTGCTGTAACTCACCAGTTTTCCCTTGCCCGATACGTCAAACCACTCCATGTCGCTGGAGAGGCAGGCATAGCAGTCGGCCCTGGGTGGGAAAAAGTTCCGGCCGCACACCTTGCACCGGGTTCCCATGACCTTGCCCTGATCCAAATAATCGATAAAGTCATTGACCTTGGTGATGGAGGTAAAGCTTACCGTTCCGAATTTCTTGAAGCGATCATCTATCTCTTTTTTTGGTTTGCCCATTTTTTACCTCCCCAAAATGCTGACGTTTCCGTAAAGGCCCACGCCGCCGATGTTATGGACCAGGCCGATCTCCGGATCCTTTACCTGCATATCGCCCGCCTCGCCCCGGAGCTGAAGGACAATGGTTCGAATTTGGGACCCACCCGTGGCGCCGATGGGATGGCCCTTTGAAAGAAGCCCTCCGTCCACATTCACCGGGATGCTTCCCTCTTTGTAGGTCTCCTTGGACTTGATGAGTTCTTTGCCTTCTCCGGGTTTGGCAAAGCCTAAGTTTTCGTAGGCCATCATCTCGGCGATGGTGAAGCAGTCATGGACCTCGGCCACATCGATATCCTTGGCCGTGATGCCGGCCATCCTGTAGGCCTGCTCCCCGGCCTGCTGCGCAACGGTCAATCCGGTGAAGAGATCTCTCCCCGCCAGGTTCACGGCCGTGGATGCAGCCCCCAGGCCCAGGATCCATACCGGCTTTTTGGAGAATGCCCTGGCCTTTTCCTCATTGGCAACGATCACGCAGGAGCTGCCGTCCGCATTGGCGCAGCAATCCCCGACCCTGAGCGGGCTGGCCACCGGATTGGACATGGGGCTCTCCGGGTCTGAAAACATCTCAAAGGTGACCGGCTTGCGATAGACGGCCTTTTCATTGATCTGGCCGTAAGTTGCCGCCTTTACCCGAATCCGGGCCAGGTCCTCGGGAGTGGTCCCGTAACGTTCCATGTGGGCCCTGGCATACATGGCATAGTATGCGGGCATCATGGTTCCGAAGGGGCTCTCCCACTGGATATCTGCACCCCTCCCCATCCGCTCCTGCGATTCAGCGGATGAGATCTCCGACATCTTCTGAAATCCGATAACGGCCACCACGTCATGAAGCCCGGATTTGACCAGTGAATAGGCAAACCGCAGCCCCATGCTGCTCGAGGAGCAGAGGCTCTCCAGGTAACAGGTCGGCTGGGGGACGAGTCCCAAGTACTCGGCAAAAACCCCGGCCGGCGATCGCTGCTTGTCATATTCCGGGGCCGAGCAGATGATGGATGCGTCAATATCTTTTGCGGATATCTGCGCATCCTGCATGGCGTCCCTGAACCCTTCAAAGGCCAGTTCCCGAATGGAGCCGGGATATCCCCGCACAAAGGCGGACTGGCCAACGCCGATAATTCCTACTTTCGCCATAATAACCTCCAGATTGCTTGGTTGAAAGTGAGCTAAAGTACCTAAAGTGACTAAAGTTAAAAAATCCTGTTGATTCTAAGTACCGTTTCGATGGTTGGCCGACAAAGACCTGTCTTTGTTTAAAACCAGATCGCCGAAGGCGTACCGCGACTTTAGGCCCTTCAAATTTTAGGCACTTTAGGCACTCAAATAGTGCAATATAGAGAAAACGGTGCTGGGGGTCAAGTGCAAAAACCGGCCATCATTGACGGGGCGATTTTAGAAAGAGGGCAAGGACGGACCCGGTAAGAATCAGCATGCCGGTCAGGGCGATTCCCAGGTCGAAGAAACCGGCATCGGCCATCATTCCGATCCCGATGGGGATGGCCCCGCCCCCGAAAACAAAGGCGGAAGGGATGGTGAGCGAGACAGCGATATTCCTTGCATCGGGGGGGCCGATGGCGGAGAGGGCTGCAAACCCGGGCGGGAAGAAACATCCGGCAATCACGGGCTGGAGAAAAACGAGGACAACGATCCATGCATCCGAGACGGTGCCAAGGAGTATGGTCAGCAGGCCTGTGATCAGAAATACGCCGCTGATGGTCATCTTCGGCCCGATGCGATCACTCAGCCAGCCGGCCACGAATGCCATGAATACGCTGGGAATCCGTGAAAGGGCGACCAGCGTGTTGGCCCAGTTGCGGTTAAATCCCTGATCGGACACCAGATAGAGGGGGAGCATGGTGTATATCCCCAGGGTCCCGCAGATGCCAAAACAGAAAAGGATTGCCATGATCCAGAAGGAAGGCTCTGCAAAAAGGTTTTTTAACGATCCGAAACTCGGCGCCTGTCCGGGAAAGTCGCCCCCCCTTCCGAAAAAATAAAAGGCTGCGCCAACAGTGATGGAACCCACACCCAAAAAGACGATAACGCCCCTCCATGGGAACCATAACATGAAGGCTTCTGCCAGGAGTGGGGCTGCGACGAACCCCATATTGGGGGCCAGTTCGTGGACGGCAATCGCCTTTCCCCAATGTCTGGGATTGACCAGGGCGGTCAGTGTGGCGATGCCTGATGGGAGGTAGATCCCTGCCGACATCCCCACAAGAAACAATGCGAGGCGGACGGTCCAGAGGCTGTTGGATAGGGAGATGCCCAGGAGGGCCACGCCGACCGAGACGGCGGACAGGACAATGGTCTTCCGGTGATTCAGACGGGAAGAAACAAAGCCTGAGCCGAGAAGAGAGATGAAATACCCCATGGAGGTCAGGAGAAAAAATGAACCGGCCTCTGCATGGGCAATGCCCAGGTCCGTTTCAATGCTCGGCAAGAGGGGGGCAAAGACGATTCTCCCGACGAAGTTCAGGAAGAAAATCGTCGTTAGAAAGAGGATGGGGCCCAGTTGTTTGGCAAAGGAAACATTCCTCTCGACATCGGGGGCCGGCCTGTCAAGGTGGTTGCGAGTTCGATCCATGATCTGATCAATGTGCCTTTGTTTTCATATGTTGTAACCGTTCACGGGTTCAGAGCCCGCCCTGGCGCGACTGACCGAATTTGGACCCGTAATCCAGTTTGTTCGGTGCAGTATGATTCGAGGCATGCACCATGATTCTCCAGGTCTGGGCCAGGGGTTCCAGGGTTCAAGACTGACATTTTTTCAGTGAAATGCCAATGCAACTCACGAGCCGCTTGAAACACTCTGATTTTTTTGATATTGAATACCCATTCGGCGTTGAACGCCTTGGGCCTAATGCCTTGCGCCTATAAACTATAAAAGAGAGATTTTTGCAACCATGAATGGATATTTTAAGGCCCTTCGGGTCCCCTTTCTTGCGGGTTCCATTATCCCGGTCATCGTGGGCGCCGCATTGG
>JAWOIH010000131.1:0-2599 GCA_046484725.1 Candidatus Desulfacyla sp.
TCGCCGGTCATGCTGTAGAGGTCGTAGGTGAGATCCAATTGCTGGACCACGTCGATGAACCGGTACAGCGTGCCGGGGGCGTTTTTCATCAAGGAGCCACGCTTTGGTTTTTGGGAGGTATTGTCGAAATACAGCGCATAGGCCGATTCCAAAATGCCTCTATTTGTTATAAGGTTTTGCCGGGTAGCCAACTGGTGATGAAAGTGACTTTCAACCGGCAATGGGGTGCTCAGCATCAGTTTACTGAATTCTTCACCCCAGCCGTAAACGGTATAGACAAGATAAGGTCCTCCCAGCAAATGCATGTGCCCATGCCTGTATCCCGGCTCCAGGATATGGCGGTAGTCCCGTCCCGGTTTTCTCATTCCCCTGGGACCAGCCGGGCACACCTGATCGAAATAGAAAAGGGACAGCCAGCTCCAGAGACCCACGTCTGTTTCGATAAGCCAGACAAATAAAGGTCCTTGATCTTTTCCGAGCCAGCTTCGGTTCCTGACATGAAGCTGAATCGCACCGTCACGGGGCCTTTCCCAACCGAGGCATCCAGCGAATTCTGAATCGCTTCCCGCACGAGGGCGTCGCTTATGCTGGAGATCGCCTCTGTGTTGAAGAACTCGCCTTCGATCGGGTCTACGTTCATCTCGCCCCGCTGCATCTCCCGAAAGCGCCACTGAGGGGTTTTGGAGCCTTGTGCTTTTGGTTTCTTGAAAAACATGTAACTCAAGCGGTCAAGAGGTGTTGCGATTGTCTGGCTCAATAAAAAACCCCGCTTCCATCTGACTGGAATAACGGGGTTTTTGTGATATTTCAGACCATTTCCAATCCTCATGGCCCCATCAGGGACGAAAGAAGAAAGCCGGGTCGGTGTTGACTGCCGGGTGTTATGTATGCCCAACTGGCGGAATAGTCAAGGGAAACCGGAGAATAGCTGATAGCTCATAGCTCATAGGGGAAATTTGGAAGGGGCCACCTGACCTTCTCACCGTCTCAACTTCTGTTCCCTGTCTTTTGATTTCCGGTTACTACCCCAACGATGCGGAGGACACTCGAGGGCCGGGAGACGGGCATGTGTATCTGATTTTCAGAAAGATCCGATACCAGGCCGAGGTGCGCGACGATCACGGCAGGACGTTTCGTTCCCCTCAGCCGCCGGTTTACATCCGTCAGAGGCACGCCTCAAGGGAAAGGGCGATCATCCTGTCCAAGAGATCGGACAGGGACATGCCTGCGGCCCGGGCCGCCAGGGGAAAAAGGCTGGTCTCGGTCATGCCGGGGATGGTATTGGTCTCCAACAGATAGAGGGTCTCATCCCGAATGATCATGTCGCTCCTGCTCCAGACACGGCAGCCCAGGGCCCTGTGGGCCTCCTTTGCCCATTCGCCGGCTCTTTCCGCCAGATGGGGGGCGATGGGGGCCGGACAGATTTCACGGGTGGCGCCCGGCGTATATTTGGCCTCGTAGTCAAAAAAGGCGTATGCATCCGTCGGAACAATCTCCACAACAGGGAGCGCCTCAAGCACCTGGTTTCCCAGAATGCAACAGGTAATCTCTGTTCCGGCCACATAGGCCTCGACCATCACCTCCCTGTCATACTGAAAGGCCTTCTGTATATCTTCCGCAATCGACTCCCTGTCATGTGCTATAGCGATCCCGAGACTGGACCCCTCGGAGACCGGCTTGACCACCAGGGGAACCCCGATCCTCTCCGCAACCTCGTCTGCAGAAAACCCCTCCCCGCGATTCAGGATCAGATCCTCTGCCACGGGGAGCCCGGCCCTTCTAAAAACATCCTTTGCAACCCGTTTATTCAGAGCCATGGCGCTGGCCAGTACCCCGGATCCCACAAAGGGGATCTGTAACAGATCCAGCATCCCCTGGATCCGTCCGTCTTCTCCAAACCTTCCATGAAGCAGGATAAAAGCCAGGTCTATCTCCCCCTTCTTTCTGATCAAGGTCTCGAGGTCGTCCCTGGGATCGTAGAGGGTTACATCGTATCTCTCCCTGTTGAGGGCCTCGTAAACAGCCTTTCCGCTCTTTAAAGAGACTTGTCTCTCACCGGACCAACCCCCGGCCAGCACCGCAATCCTGATTTTGCCCGTCACCCGCTCCTCCCCTGTACCGAAAAATCAAGGCAGAAAAATTGAAAATCGCCAAAAAAGGTCGAAAAATGAAGCTATCGGGAGTTCGATCGTGTGGATAAATTTTTCCACAATAGAATGGTGTTGATTAACTATCTGTTTTTACAGCCTTTATACGAACAATGATTTCTTCCCTTTTCTCGCCCCCTTACATGTGCCCTTCCCTTTTTGTCTGTAAACGGGACCGGTTATCCCCTGTCGAAAAGGAGACCCCGCGTAAGTCTTCATTCCCCGCCCTGCGTGACCTGGCCCACCTGATCGGTCTCCTCGGCACGGCCGTAACGGAAGCGGCGCACGCCCAGGTACTTGTCCAGGTTCTCCGGCGTGACCTCGATGCGTTGCAAGTCCTTCCCGTTGAGCGGAACACGCCGGCTGCGGCAGGGTTCAGTGCCACGGCGGAGATGTCTCCTCCCAGTGCCGTGAAGGCTCCGCTCATGCCGTTGAACCTGGCAGTACCCTGG
>JAWOIH010000152.1:0-4183 GCA_046484725.1 Candidatus Desulfacyla sp.
GGGTTTTATAAGCGCATTATTGCTGGCGGTTGGCGCAATGGCCAGCAATAATGCGCTTATAAAACCCGAAACTCGAACGAAAGCATTCATGAAGGTTCACCCGTAATTGGATCTCTTCGAGCATAAGCCTGAGAGCAGCGGGGAGTCAATGGCTTATCGCCAGCCGCCACAGCTGCGCGTCGCACGGCACCCGGACGGCACCCGAGCACCCATCTAACGTTTTATCTGCCGATTTCGCCAAAAATTGATGAATTCCCACGAGAACCTGACCCAATTAAGGATGAAGATGTTCGGGAAGTCACCTCGGATGGTGTTCAACAGAGGCTGAAAAAGGCCTCATCTGTTCCTGTTGCGCGCAGGAAACCGGCTCCAGGAACCGCAAAACCGCCTCTGTCCAAGAGCCAGGTTGAAGCGTTGGTAAGAGAATTTAGGGTTGAAGCGATACTCGATGTGGCAGGAGAAGATAAGAAACTCATCAGAAATCTTCAGAGGCTGATCTATTCGGGCGACGATCTTTTTAGGAAAAGGGCCGCTGAGATGTTGGGCCGGGCGTGCGCCGTTATTGCCGAGGAAGAGCCCGGCACCGTTTCCAAACTTCTTCAGGGCCTTTTTTACGCTATTTCGGATACAGCGGCCTTTACCTGGGGGGCCTTTGAGGCGATCGGCGAAATTATCAGCCATCGGCCGGATCTGTTTGCAGGATATGTTGCGCAGCTATACCAGTTTTTGGCCGATAAAACCCGGCGGGCCCAGGCCCTTCAAGCCATCGGGAGGGTGGCCCTGTCAAGGCCGGACCTTCTCCGCAAGCACACCTTTCACTTCTTTATCTACCTTGAGGATCCCGATCCGACAGTGCGCGGTTATGCGGCCTGGCTCATAGGAAGTCTCGGGGCCTATGAGGCAAAAGGCGATCTGGAAAAACTCATCGGCGATCCCCATGAGGTCCACCTTTATGAGAACGGAAATCTGGTGAAAATGAGCGTCGGTCAGGTGGCATCGGAGGCCCTGAAGAAAACAGGCGCCAGAAGCGCGTGACATTGCAAAAAGACCTCTTCCTGAATAATTCAGACATGTTCATCGACTATCTCTTCTCATCCCCCGGGGGGGACATCCCCCTCGGGCCTAAAGATCTCGCAAGGCCTTTTCTGATCGCGCCTTCAGAACCTCATCCTTTTCTGACCTTAGGAGACTATTTTGAGACAATCAAAAGATTTGTCTTAAAAGATGGGGGGAACTGTCTGACCAATGCCCTCGAGGCGAGGGCAATAAGAGAAAACGATCTCGATACGATCAAGAGGATACGGATCCGGAGTGAAAAGCATGGGGTCCTGTACCATGTGGCGAGCGTCGAGATTTTTGTTGATGACAGACCCGTTAAATTCGCGGTCAGCACCGCCGTCTCGAATGGAGCGAAATCGTGCTTGACCAACGAATATGAGATCGTCAGGTCCCTCTGCCGATCTCTCCGGCCTTCCTACCTGCCGAAGATTTATGAAAAGGGAGATGTGATATGTCAGGGCGGGCATCCGTCTCATGAAACGCTGACCCTGATGCTTTCCGAATGGTTTGAAGACTACCATGAATGGCATTTTTCCATGGACGAGACGGATAATCGCCAGAAGATCTGCATCTGGGACCTTGAAAACGGCCATCGATATGCTTCCGAAGAGGAAGCTTTCGAGATTTTCAGGCAGGCATCCAGGATCCTTACCCTCTATTATGATCCCCATACCTTCAAACAGATCATTCCCTGGAGTCATGCGGCCGGAGACTTTGTGGTGAAAACCGGGGATGACGGCATCCATGTCAGACTCACCACGGCCAGAGGCTACCGGTCGATCATGGATTTCTTTTCGGAGGATGCTGTCCATCCGATGATCGCCATGGCCTATTTTTTCCTGAACCTGACGGTCCGAATGCGGTTGGACAGGCTGAACGGGGTGGAAGAAACGGTCTGGGCCGGAGACTTCATCGTGCAGGCCGTGGGCGAAGGATTCTTTGAGGCGCTCGGAATCATGGGTGGGAAGGGGATGCTCACATCCAATGAGATCCAGGAATGCCGTTCACTCCTTCAGTCATTGGCGGAAGACGACCTTGAGAGGCTCTTCAAGCCATTGCTGGCGCTCTATCAGGAAGAAAGTCCCGACGAGTTTCACGTGATACATGCACATCTCAAGGGCCATGTGGGCTCCCTGTACCGGACCCTCCAGGGATTCCGGTTATGAGTTCTTCAAAGGGCGTTTTTATCACCTTTGAAACAGACAAAAGAAGCGTCGACATTTCAAGATCTTTTCCACCGGCCCTTTGCAAGAGTTCCCTGGATAACTGGTGGAGTTCGCGATGGACCTCGTCAAGATCAAAGAGGGGATATTCCGGGTCTTTTTTATAACCCGCCTTTCCACAGACACGGGGCACGCCCCGGACCCTGGTCGGAATGCCATAAACCCGGCATGTGATCGGACGGTAAGGATACAGGACGCATTCGTTATGGTCATTCAGCAGGGGGCAGCGGATCCGTGCCCTGGCCAGCGAGTAAGAGATCATTTGGGGATCCTCCCTGAATGATCTCAGCGTCCCTTCCAGTTTTTCAAGTGCCTGGTCTGCGTCGCGACCCCTTTTGAGGGCCGCTTCCCTTTCTTCTTCCCCAAGCTGATCGAAATCGCGTTTGAGGAAGGCGGCTTCGATCAGAAAAAGGCCGAACACGGCGTGACAGCAGTCCGCACAATGGGGCTCGCATTGCACGCACTCAGGAAATTCCTCCTTCGCCTGCTGAAACGCCTCATCCGCCCTTGACACGATGTTCTCGTAGGGTTCGAACAAATAGAGAAAGTCCATCTTAACGGTAAGACTCCAGGGCCTTCAGAAATTCCGGATGAGGGTCAAATCCTAACGAAACGGACTTATCCAGGTGCTCGATCGCCCTCTGAAAATCATCATTATTATAATAGGCAGAGGCAAGATTGTTGTGCCCCAAGGCAAAATCAGGGGCTATGTCCACCAATTCTTCCCCTGTTTCGATGGCCTTTCTTACATCGCCTTTCTGGAGGTAGGCATTAATCAGATTGCTCCAGGCCTGAACCATTTCCGGATTCAACTCGATGGCCTTACTTAAAGCCTCTATGGCCTCATCGCTCCGGGACATCTGAAGGTATGCAAAACCCAGGTTGGCATACCCCCGGGCGTATCTGGGTTCTATCTCGATGGCCCTTTTATTGGACTCGACCACCATTTCCAGATCGCCCTTTTTGAAATAGATATAGCCCAGATTGACATATCCCTCAAACATCCTGCCGCTGTTGTCGATGGCATCGTTAAAGGCGTCAATCGCCTCGTCCAGCTTGCCTTGCTCCATCAGGCCGACACCCAGGTTATAGCTTGAACTGGCGCACTCGGAATTTTCCGACAGGACCTTTTTCTGCTCTGCGATGAAATTCTCTGCGCCCTGAGGTTGTTTCATACGAGACCTCGTAAAATAGAAAGAGGTCGTCGCCCGGTCCCGGACGGCGACCCCTCATTTCATCAGTTAACGTTCAGTCTCAAAGGAGCGACTAGTGGTCCTCCGTGACCCCTCTGCCTTTCAGACCATACATGGTGCTGCTGCCGGTGGAAAAGTAGATCAGTTTCTCTTCATTGATCAGGGCAGTGGCGGCCTTCTTGATCTCCCGCGCCTTAGAGCCCGGAATAACCTTTTGCACTGCCTTTTCAATATCGTTGAAGTAGAATTTGGTCTTCTTGTTGTTTTCGGCAAAGTCCAGAATGGCCTTTTTCATTTCTTCCATGTGATTGCTCCTCTTTGCTAATGATTGGCGGGTTGCTTATTCAATCCCGCCGGCCGCCCTTGAGACCTCCCACGCCGCCTCAGTGTATTTAAACTGGGTGCTTGTCCGGTAAGTATCGTACTGGAGGCGATAATCATCGATCAGGTGCTCGGTAAAGGGGAGGTCGCATTTCTCAAAGAACCGCTCCCATCCGATCCGTTTGGCCCAGTCGCCGACTCTTTCGTATTTCTTGGCGTCCGATGCGTAGGCCTCGACAATCCTCTTGACGTGTGCGCAGACATCGGGATACCTGGGGAACTCGTTGGGCAGCCAGGGCACCACCACCTTGGAAAATTCAGGCGGGCTGATCCGGTTGGAAATCTTCCCGCCGGCCAGGATGGTCACGCCGTCGCCTTCCTTGTCGG
>JAWOIH010000160.1:0-3358 GCA_046484725.1 Candidatus Desulfacyla sp.
TGATGCTGCTATTGATCAACCATCAGAAAAAATGGAAGAGAACCTCATCCTGCTTTCGGACTTTATGATGGTTATAGAGGTTAAGAGAGACAACACTGTGGAGATTATAGGACTCGAAAATGGAAAAGATATTGGACTTTGGTCCAATAAGGTGCGGTTATCTCTTTATCTCCTGCAGATGAATTGGGTCATCGATCTAATTGGCGTCGCTCTTATGAAGCTCTTCTCTTTTTATCTGCAGCTTATCTGCAATGAGTTTGTAGGCAATATAATACTTGTAGATGTTGCCGACGTATTGTACCGTTTCTCTGCCGATCGATTTGGCCGCCGCCACCTCCACGTTGTTGAACCAGACATTCGGGTCGAATCCCATCTCCGCGGCCTGACGTCGAAGCCCCATAACTCTGGCCGGCCCGGCATTGTACGATGCAAACGTAAACAGCCCCTTGTCCAGCCGGCTCATATCCTCATCCTTAAAATACCTGTCATGGAGCCAACGAAGATACTTCACCCCCGCGTGGATGTTCGGCTCGATCTTTTCAATATCAGGGATGTTGACGGGATTTCCCGCCGCGGTGCTCGGCAAAACCTGCATGACGCCCACAGCGCCCGCAGGACTCCGCATGCTCTGATCGAGGCGGGATTCCTGGTAAGCGAGAGCCGCCAAGAGCAGCCAGTCCATATCATAGATACCGGCATATTTCTTGAACAAATCCATGACGGCCTTGAACCCGGCAAGATCTTCATCCGATAGATTGTTTCTCACAAAACTCATGTTCTCAAAATACCTTTTCAGAATAATGTTTCCGAAAAGGGTGCCCTTTTTGTGGCTTTTTACGAATTCGTTGATCTCCTGCTTGAGCTTGGGGCTGTTTTTACGGATCATCCAGGCAATTTGCCCTTCTCTTCTCACGGCAATCTCAGGGTGAAGGGTAATGTCCTTAAAGATCTGGGCCCAGAACTTCCCGAGGTAATTATCCACAACGGTCATGGGAATGAGCCCTGCATTGACCATCTCCAGGAGGTCTTCATCCTCTAGATACTCGGATGCCTCCTTGATGAGCACCAGCGGGCTTCCGGCTTCTTTAAAAGAGTTGTTGAGTTGGATCAGGCTTTCGTAATAACTGCTCGATTTCCTGACATGGATCTCTGTTCCGGAAAGGTCTTCCAACCGGGTGACTTTGGGAGAATTCGGTCCGGTTACGATAACCTCATCCACGTTTTCAATCAAAGGAGCTGCGAAATCTACTTGTTTTTTTCGCTCTGGGGTAATCGTGAGACCGGCGGCGGCAATGTCGCCCTTGCCCTCCAGAAGCATTGGGATAAGGCGGTCTCGGGGTACGGGAATAAAAACCACATGGACCTGGAGGTGCCCACGTTTGAGTTTTTCGTTGATCTTCTTTTCGAATTCTTTCATCCCCTCATAGGTAGCCCCGAGCTGCTGCGCCCCGTCCAAGAAATAGTTGGTTTTGCTGAAAACCACCAGCGCTCGAACAGAGCGCCGCACCACCATGCCGTCGAAATCGCCGGTCCAGTTTTCAAGCAGCCTGAAACCCGTTTCGGTGGCCGCTCCTGATTGACTCACGGTGCAGATCAATGCCGACAAAAGCACGAGAATACAGCAAATCAAGTATTTGATAGGGAACCTATTTCTTGTTTCATTGCGCATAAGAAGCTTTCCCACTTTTTGCATCCTATCAGATTGCGATGGAGCAAGAACAGGAAACCGTCCCTCACGGTCATCCCTGTTCCAGATCGGGTTCAAGAGCCGGTTGGGGGGAAAGGGAATTCCCGCTTGCAGCCTATTTCGGTCCCGGGGCAGGATGGCAAAAGGGCTGAACAGGGCTATGGATTACCCTCCGCTTTCTTCTCGGTACTACTAAGGCAATTCATCGACCCATGAGCCGATGTTGAGCCACTTATCCTTCAGTTTGTTCAGTTCTCCGGTACCTTGAAATTGGTTTATGAAGTTCTGTACCCAGTTGAGCAAGAGCGTATCCTCGGGCATGGCGATGCCCAGGGGTTCGAAGGTCAGGGGCGACTCCCCCGCGATAAGGCCCTTGTCCCGGTTTCTGTGGGCCGTCAAAGCACAGAACTGGAAATCGGCCACGATCACATCGATTTTGCTCTTTAGAAGCAGATCGATGGCCTCATCATACGAACCGACCAGGATCAATTTTGCCTTGGATATGGACGTCTCGGCGAATTTCTGGCTGGTCGAATTTTTGAGAGCGGCAACCGTAACCTCCGGTGTGTCCAGTCCCTTTGCCTCCCTCAAAGCCCTGAATCTCTCCGCAACAGCCAGGATTCCTTTTCCTGTAACGATATAAGGCCCCAGGAACGCCGCTTTCTTGTTTCGTTCGGCAGTGATGGTCATTCCTGAGAGGACCATGTCAATCTTGCCTGCCTCCAGAGCGGGAAGAAGCTCGGCAAAGGGCATCGTGACGAATCTCAACTTCACTGCCAACGCATCGGCCATGGCCCTTGCGATGTCGATATCCATTCCCATGAGCTCGCCCTTCTTGTTGACGACGCTCATGGGCGGCTGGGTGCCGCTCGTGCCGACCGCCAATTCCCCTTTCTTCATGATGCGATCCAGGGCGGGGCCGGCCGAGACATCCACGGCAAAGGCAACAGACAACAAGAGTGACAAAGAAATAAAAAAGAGTGATTTCTTCATGGAGCTTCTCCTTCATGATTATCGGCGTCGGATACAGGATCTTTTATCTTCAATTTTTGGGAATTGAAAGAAAAAAACCTATTGAACCGGGGACCGATCATGGTCATACTGTTCCCTAAACTGATCGGTTCCCGGTTCAAGGTTCAGGGGTTATAGCGGAATCTTCTGCAGCAATGTTTAAACTCTTATGGGACTGTTCATAACCTGAACAACGCGGACCAGGTCCGTTCACGCTGAGGCCTAAGGGAGAATTCCAAACCATGAAGACCTCGACACTGCTCCTTTTGACGCTTTTTGCGGCGAGTTCGTTTTTCGCCGGATGTACGGGCGTACCCGACGGGCTGCGTCCGGTGACCGATTTCGAATCGGAACGGTATCTCGGCAAGTGGTATGAGATTGCGCGCCTCGATCATCGTTTCGAGCGCAACCTCAGCAATGTTTCGGCTTTCTACTACAGGAATGAAGACAACGGCATCGGGGTTGTCAACCGTGGCTATAATGAAAAGTCCGGCCAATGGGAAGAGATTCAAGGAAAGGCCGCCTTCATAGAGGACGAATCGGTCGGGAGTCTCAAGGTATCGTTTTTTGGGCCTTTTTACGGTGGATACCACATCCTTGCCCTGGATCGGCAAGCCTACCGTTACGCCATGGTCGCGGGACCGAGCCGATCCTATCTCT
>JAWOIH010000179.1:0-2806 GCA_046484725.1 Candidatus Desulfacyla sp.
CTGGCCACATTCCCGTGCAACTGGGGACTGGCCGCCATGGACAGGAACCTCTACACAACCACAGACGCGTCAGGGGATGCCGTCACAGGGGCGCCTGGAAGTGAAGGGAAAGGAAGCCTCAGCAGTTATTCACTGGAGTCGTCGAATGTGGATTTGGCCTCGGAGTTTGGAAAGATGATCACCACGCAACGATCGTTTCAGGCCGCTGCCAAGGTCATCACCGCAAGTGATGAGGTACTGCAGCAGCTGCTCAGCATTAAACGCTAATTGTAAAAAAACTTCATTCGCATAAGTGAGAGACATCAATTTCTTTAAATTTGGGAGAGCCGATTATGATTCAGGTAACCCGGTTAGATAATACCCCCATGGTCTTGAATGTGGAAATGATTCAGTCTTTAAGGGCAACGCCCGATACGGTGATCACCTTTACCACCCATGACAGGATGATGGTAAAGGAGCCGGTGGAAGAGATCTCCAGGAGGATCCTGGCGTATCAACGCACCATCCACAGCGGCACGGATCATTTATGTGCAGACAGCAATAGGGAAAATTGCGGTGTGATCATCCCCTGACGTTCGCATCATCGACAGGTAATGCGCATGGGAATGATTCCTTTCCGACATGTGAATCCCCGGTTGGTGCGTGTCCTTAATCCAGCCATGGGGGTGACCTGCGGATGAATGTGTATGTGCAGGACCCGCGTTAGGGTCAATGCGTACCCACTCCAATACAAGGAGGGCACGTCAACCTCGCCTGAGGCATGCCGGTGCAAGGATCGGGACTGTTCCGCTGTTGTCGCCGGCATGGCGCTTTGCATCGCAGAAACGTCAAACCAATGACAACTGCCAAAAAAAGTTGACTTTCGGCCTGCGCGAAAGGATACCTCTGGTTCAAATGACGTTTCTGACGGTTTCAGTTCCTCGCAAACCTAAACAACAATTTTCTCCTGAACAAAATTACTCGTGTCCATCTGAAACCAGGCCTCGCGCATGGGAGGACGGTGTTCTCCCAAAAAGGCGCCCTGCTCTCATCCAAAGTCCCCTGTTTCTCCGATCCGTACCGCTCTCAGCTAAATTCTCTCGGTTTTCCCGAGACTTTGATCCTATCTCATAATTTAAAGGGCTTCCTTAAGCGGGACCAACCGCCCTCCTGCAAGAGGGACGCATAAATTCATGGCACGATGCTTGCTATAATCTATCGTGAAATTTACAAATAAAGGAGGCTATCCATTGGATCTCGCTACGCTCGCCGGCATCTTTTTCTCGGGAGTGCTGGTCATCAGTGCCATTCTTCTTGGAGGTTCAGGAGCCTGGTTCATCAACGGACCGTCCTTCATGATCGTCGTTGGGGGGACCATGGGGGCTACACTGCTCAGTTATCCCCTTGCGCAGATCTTGGGCGTATTCAAGATTGTCATGAACGTCTTTTTCCATCGCTCCCAATCGACCGATAAGGTCATTAACATGATGATCGAGTTCGGCAAACTCGCCAGGAAAGAGGGGATCCTCTCATTTGAATCAAAGCTGAAGGACATCGATGACCCTTTTTTTGTAAAGGGGCTGGAACTGGCCATCGATGGGGTTGAATCTCAGGCAATAAAAAACGTTTTGAGAACCGAGATATCCTATGTGGAGGAACGGCACTCCCTGGGTGCCGAAATATTCGTCAGCATGGGGTCTTATGCCCCGGCCGTCGGCATGCTGGGGACCATCATCGGCCTGGTTCAGATGCTGATGCAGATGGAAGATCCCAGTTCCATAGGCGCGCCGATGGCGGTTGCCCTGCTGACCACATTTTACGGAACGCTTCTGGCAAACCTCCTTTTCCTCCCCATTGCCGCCAAATTGAAGACGCGGAGCAAAGAGGAGATTTTTTTGAAGGAACTGGTGCTCGAGGGGATCATGTCCATCCAATCCGGAGACAACCACCGGGTTATCGAACAGAAGTTGAGGGCCTTCCTTCCGAAGAGCACAAAGATATCTGCCGGTGAAGAATCAACGGAGCAGGAGAAAGGCGACGAAGGAGATTGACGGGGACAATGGCGGAAGATGAAAGAAACACCCGAAAGAGATCGGGGGAGGCCTCTGGACCAGGATGGGAAGTCGTCTATACCGGCTTTATCCTCATTATGCTCTGTTTTTTCATCATGCTGTGCTCATTTTCAACGATTGAAAAGTCAAAGGTGGAACACTTTGTCGCTTCCTTCACCCGTGCTGTAAGCCCCATGCCGGGCGGGGTCAAGGTTCGCGACGGGGGACAGGCACGGCATTCCCTTCCCGATATTGCATACGATCAGGGCGAAATGGCCCTGGTATTTCAGGAACTCCAGGATGCTGTGGAAAAACTCGGGTTGTCAGAAGATGTTTCCTTTTCATTCCTGCGCAACGGTCTTGTGGCGAGGTTGGCGGATAAGGCCGTGTTTAACCTGGGGGTTGCAGAGATTTCACAAGACGCCTTTCCCCTTTTGGACAAGATAGGGGCCATCATATCCAAGGGGTCTTACTCCGTAGAAATACGGGGCCATACCGATGCTCTTCCTATCCACACACACAGGTTCCCTTCAAACTGGGAACTGTCGACGGCACGTGCGGTCAATGTCTTGAGATACTTTCTGGAAATCCCGGGAATCTCTGCGGAAAGGCTGTCAGCAGCAGGGTTCGGGGAGTTTCAACCAGTCGTTCCGAATGAAAGCCCGGAACTCCGCGCCAAGAACAGGCGGGTGGAATTTATCTTTCGACTGACGAATCAGGATGGGACGGGTGGCGACTCCCACGGGGAGCAGGATATAAAATGAGCCGTCATCGAA
>JAWOIH010000208.1:0-2816 GCA_046484725.1 Candidatus Desulfacyla sp.
CGTTTCAATATCTTACCGGCTGCGCTTTTGGGAAACGCTTCAACGACATGGTATTCCTTTGGAACCTTAAACGGGGAAAGCCTGGTTTTTAATCGGGCCGAAAGGTCTGCCGCATCGATGGTCCTACCAGGCTTGGGTATGATCAAGGCGGTGACCCGCTCCCCCCATTCCTTGTCGGGAAGGCCGATCACCGTGCATTCTTCCACCTCCGGGAGGGAATAGAGGACCTCTTCGATTTCCCTGGGATACACATTCTCGCCGCCGGTAATGATCATATCCTTCAGCCGGTCAACGATATAAAGGTATCCATCCTCGTCCATCTGCCCCAGATCGCCGCTCCTGAACCAGTCGTCCCAGAAAACAGATGCGGTTTCTTCCGGCTTGTTGAGATACCCCTTCATGATGTTTCTGCCGCGAATGCAGATCTCGCCTTCTTCTCCTGTCCCCTGGATGTTTCCTTCGAGATCTCTTATCTGAACCTCTTCGCCCGAAACAGGGGTGCCGACAGACCCGACCACATGACGATAATAATGGTTGTAGGTCACCATGGAGGCGCTCTCGGTCAGGCCATATGCCTCATGAATCGACAGGCCTGTCTCGTCTTTCCAGTGGCGCACGATTTCTGCCGCCATGCTGGAAGCAGCTGAAAAACAGTAGCGGACGGACCCCAGTTTCTCTCTAAGATGGTCCAAAGAGAGAAGGCGGACGTAAACCGTAGGGACTGCAAAAAGCTTGGTCACCCGTCCGGTTGCCATGGCATTCAAGACCTTTTCCATATCAAACGACGGGAGCAATTCCAGACAACCCCCACTCAACAGGGTTGCATTCATGATATGCATCTGTCCGAATACGTGGTTAAAGGGGAGGAAACAGAGTGCCCGGTCGTTTTCGTTGGACCGCTCATTAAAGATCACATTTTGAATGGCCGTGCAGATGTTCTCGTGGGTGAGAAGGACGCCTTTTGGAATGCCGGTGGTTCCGCCGGTAAAGAGGATGGCCGCGGTATCCGACCTGTCCCGTTCCAGGGCCTTGAATGATCCTGATCCGGCATCAGCCAGCCGGTCAAGGTCCAGATCGCCGCCCGGACAGACAATCTTTTCCAGGACCCCGGGCCGCTTCATCCCTTTCAGGTCATCCAGCTTGTCTTCGTTTGCATAAATGATCTTCGGGAGGGATTCGTTTATGGACAGGGCCAGTTCACTGGTTTTGAGCAGGCTGGACATGGTTACCGCCACTCCACCGGTCTTCAACACGCCGAAATAGAAGGCCAGCCAGTTCCCGGAGTTGGGGGCGCAGAGGGCCACGGGGTCCCCAGGCTGGACCCCCAGGCGGATCAGTGCCGTGGCGATGCGGTTTGCCCGATCATTGAGCTGGGCAAAGGTGATCACAGAGGCGCCCTCGCTGACCACCGGGCGGGATGGGGAAAAAAACGCCGAACGCTCCAGATTCGTTGCGATATTCATTGGTCAAAAGCCCTCTGCCAAAAGCCTCTTAGGGAGATGATATGCTTCCCATATTTTTCAATCATTTTGTCCTAAATTATTTTGCCATAAACCGTTTTTAGATGATACAAATCGGCTGTGCTCGATAACGAAAAACCATCATTTCAAAGTGTCCCTTGACAGGGGTGAATTTATATGGTCTAATATTTAATGTCAAGCCAAACGTGATATTTTTTTATAAAACCTAAAATTTTTCCCTATTATCCGGGTGCAGACATGGGTAGTTTCAAGCCTATAAAGACATCAAGGGTCTTCGAGGACGTATTGGTACAGCTTAAAGAGGCGATTCTCCTGGGTGCCTACAAGTCCGGAGATAAGTTGCCTTCCGAGCGTGAGCTTACCCTCCAGTTTCAGATAAGCAGGGGGGTTGTCCGCGAAGCCATACGGGCCCTGGAACTCAGCGGCTTTGTGGTCATGCGCCAGGGACCTGCCGGGGGCGCCTTCGTAACCGACCTGTCCTTTAATCAGGTGGGAAATGCATTCCTCGATCTATTCCTGGCGAGCAAGGTTTCTATGGCCGAGGTTGCCCAGGTGAGATCCCATGTCGAACCCAAGGTCGCGCAGCTGGCCGCGCTCCACATCACCCCCGCATACCAGGCGCTGCTGGAGAAGGCGGAGGAAGCGGAATTCGTAACCCCCACGTCCTATGAGGATAGAATCATCAGGCTTACGGAAGTTCATCGCGTCCTGGCCCAGATCTGCGGCAATCATTTTTTTGAGGCGATTGTCAGATCCATGCTCAAGCTGACCGCAGAGGTGGTCCTTGCCGTGGAACCCGACCATGAGGCACTGCATAATCCGGGAGAGCATCGCGCCATCATTGATGCCGTCATCAAGGGAGATGGGGAGGCCGCCTCCAGAGAGATGAAACAGCATCTCAAGCGGCTTTCCGACAGCCTTATCGCAATGGAAAAAATCTACCGCGAGAGATTTTCTTTGGAAAAAGGCACCTAAATCGTCTGCAAGGGCGAGATCTTCTCGGTCTGGAGCAGGGGGTTTGTGAATGCGCTTGCTCACTCCCGCAACCCCTTTCCGCCCCTCATTTGGCTGATTCCTGTCCTTAATAGTCGGCCATGCGGGAATTGTTGAGACGCAGGAGTTCATCCAACTGAAAAATGCCCGCCGAATTGGCCAGGGAAATCGAATGCTTTGCCGGACGATCCTCGCCTTCCTCTACCATACCGCCACACAGGCAATCTCCCGACCGACCCGGACGCCCTGGGCATCTCTCTGAGACCATGGGCAAGCCAGCGTGTCCAATTCAGATCATTCCATGCGCGCCCCAATGGCCTTCGCCGCAAGCACGCCGCTGGC
>JAWOIH010000276.1:0-3081 GCA_046484725.1 Candidatus Desulfacyla sp.
CTATCTGGATGCGGCCAAATTAAGGTAGGCGCAAGGGGATAAGCTATCAGCTATTCCCCGGCATCCAGTATCTAAAACCGGCGGACGGAAAAACCGGCAGCAGTATGCAGTGGAGAGTAGGGAGTAGGCAGCAACCAAAAACGAGCAACCAGCATCGAGCAACCAGTATCCAGCAACCAGCAACCAGAACGAGGAGCACGCCCGTGGAAGAGATCTCCCTCACCATCAACGGGACGCGGATGAGCTGCCCGCCGGGGACCACCGTCCTGGAGGCGGCGGAGGAGCACGGGATTCCAATACCCAAGCTCTGTTACCATCCTGACCTCAAGCCGGTCGGGGCCTGTCGCCTCTGCCTGGTGGAAGACGAAAAGAGCGGCCGTATCATGGCCTCCTGCGTCACCCCGGTGGCGCCGGGCATGGAGATCCAGACGGACTCCCCCCGGGTGATGCGGCACCGGAGAAACATCCTTCGCCTGATGATGGCCGAACATCCCGAGTCGTGTCTGGTCTGCAGCAAGGGAAACCGATGTCAGTTGCGCGAGCTTGCCGGTCGGATCGGCCTGGGAGAGACCGGGCTTTATCCGACCCCCAATTACAAGGGGATCGAACAGGCCAACCCCTTCATCATCCGGGACCTGAGCAAGTGCATCCTGTGCGGAAGATGCATCCGTGCAGACCATGAACTCGTGGCGGCCGGGGCCATCGACTATCATATGCGGGGCTTTGCTTCGCGGCCGGCCACCCTCCACGATCTTCCCCTGGAGTCCTCTTCCTGCACGTTCTGCGGAACCTGTGTATCCATCTGTCCCACCGGGGCCCTGACCCCCAAGATCAGCGGCCATGTGGGGACGCCCGAGCGAGAGGTGTCGACGACCTGCGGTTTCTGCGGGGTGGGCTGTTCCATCCTCATGGGCGTGGCTGGTCAGAAGGTCGTAGAAATAAATCCATCCGTTCTCCGCGGTTCCGTCAACACCGCCACACTGTGTGTCCGTGGCCATTTCGCACACGATTTTCTCAACAGCCGCGATCGGTTGACGCACCCCCTCATCCGCAGGGGCAACGATCTCGTCCCCGTATCCTGGGACGAGGCCATCGACCATGTTGCGGGCCGGCTCACGGATATCAAGAAGGAGGATGGCCCTCAGAGTATCGGCCTTTTCGGGTCTTCAAAATGCACCAATGAGGAAAACTACCTCTTTCAGAGACTGGCCAGGGTCCTTCTGGGCACAAATAACGTGGACAACGGCGGATTCATAGCCGGAAGGGAGGCCTTGCGGGTCGTGGAAGAGAAAACAGGCGGCATGCGCCGACCCAACCGGCTCGCACACCTGGAGAAGGCCGAGATCATCATCGTGTTGGGCGCCGACCCCGGGCATTCCGCCCCGGTAGTGGGCTATCACCTCAAAAGGGCCGCCAAAAGGGGAATTCCCATCATAGGGGTGGATCCTCGAAAGACCGACCTCTTTCCCTTTTCCGCGCTCTGGTTGACCGTCGCCCCTGATAAGGACGCCGAACTGATCACCTGCCTCGCCGCCCTCATGTGGAAGAAATTCGCCCATGATCCCGGCTTCATTGAGCGCTTCACAGAAGGCTTCGGTCCATACAGCGAGGCCCTTTCCTCCTTTAATCCCCAACGGCTCTGCCTGGCGAGCGGGTCGGACATGAAGGCCCTGACGGCTGCAGCAGACCTTTTGAAGGGAAAGAAGATCCGTTTTGTGGTGGGGCACGGGATCACCCAGCAACGCCGTGGGGTCCAGGCCATGGAGGCCATCTTAAACCTGGCCATGATGACAGGGAGTCTGGGTCGTGAACCGGGGGGGCTCTATGTGTTGGCAAGGGAAAACAATCAGGTGGGAGCATGGGATATGGGGACCGTGCCGGACGCCCTTCCGGACCGTACGCCCCTTGACGATGATTCACGGAGAAGGGAGTGGGAACGGGCGTGGGGGGTGCGGATCTCGCCGGATCAGGGGCTGAATGGGGTGCGGATGATAGAGGCGGCTGCAAAGGGAAATCTCAGGGCCATGGTGATTATGGGAGAAAATCCGGTTCGCAGCCTCCCCCAACGGGAACGGATCGCCGCGGCATTGAAGGGTCTGGATCTCCTGGTGGTGCAGGATATCCTCCACACCGAAACCACCCGGCTGGCGGATGTGGTCCTGCCGGGCGCCGCCTTTTCCGAGAAGGGAGGCTCCTTTACCAACATGGAGGGAAGGATCGCCTGCTTCACCCCGGTCGTGCCCCCTCCGGGGGAGGCAAAACCGGACTGGGAGATCCTGGATCGCTTGGCCGTGAAGATGGGATATCCCAAGGCCTATGGCTCCCTTCACGCCATACGGGCTGAAATCGCACGCCTGATTCCCATGTACGCCGGGCTCAGGGAAGACCCCGGAAAGGCCTGGACCTGGATCCGCGAAACGGAAAGCACGAGACCTTTCCGGTTTTCGCCCCTCCCCGCAGGCGATCGAGAGGAGATGGACGACGACTATCCTCTGACGGCCATCCTGGGATCGCAACGGTTTCACCTGGGGAGCGGGACCCGTACCGGCCGTTCCAAGCGGATCACCGATTTTGGTCAAAACGGCGAGGTGGTCTTGTCATCGACGGATGGGGACCGGCTCGATATCAAGCCTGGGGATAGGGTCCGGGTGCAATCCCCCGTGGGGGCCCTGATCCGGGGGGTCTGCATAGACAACGCCTTGCAGGCCGGGCAGATCTTCATCCCGACGGGCTTTCATGAAAACGATGCCATGAACCTGATCGGTTTGACAGCATCGGGGACCGGGTCATGGGAGGGATTCAAGACCTGTCAGGTCCGGCTGGAGAGAGCGGGGGTGGAAAAATGATGCCGCAGGAGATCGACTGGACCCGGATTTCATCCATCATCGAAAAGCATAAGGGCGAGCCATGGGGCCTTATCCCCCTCCTTCAGGATATCCAGGAGGCCATCGGATATATTCCGCCCAAAGCCATAGAACCGATCAGTGAGGCCCTTCGTCTTTTGCCGGCCATTTCTACCTTTCAGGAACTAACAAAGGGTGAAAATCTCATCGTGATCAAGAACGTGGACCTCCTCGAAGG
>JAWOIH010000467.1:0-3229 GCA_046484725.1 Candidatus Desulfacyla sp.
GTTTCACCCGAGACCCAATGATTGTCCCGGTTTGATGGGGCAGGGAGAGAGGTCAAGCTATGGGGAATGCGTTCGGTGAGAATTTTCAATATGAAGGTTTGCTGCGATCGACCGCCGGGGAAGCAGTGATGTGTCGGGTGCTCAATGCCTTTTTGAACCCGGCACACAGGGCGAGACAGACCATGGTCACGATCAGACAGGCCAAAAAGGCCGACTGGCATGCCTCCGGCGGGTATGCCCCATTGACTTGGCCGGAACGGTCCAGGAGGTAACCGGTCATCACCTGCATGGCGGCCACCCCGAGAAAAGGCGCGGTGTTCAGGAAACCCGACACACTGCCCAGGATCTCCCTGGATGTGGTTTCGTTGACCAAGGCCCACAAGGCGGTTGCAAAGCCCCCGGCGAGCGCACCCATGAAAAAGAGGATGACACCCATTGCCGACGGGCCGGTGACTTGCCAGCCGAAGGTGAGGACGCCCCAGATGGCGCTTTCCATAACCAGCGTCGTAATGAGCATGTTGGCCTTGTCCTGAAACAGCCGGTCCGCGAGGCGGCCGAACACCGGCGCACCCACCATGAACCCGACAGGGACCAGCATGTTGAGACCACTGGCCCGCATTGGATCCATGGCATAGATGCTGACCAGATAGGGGGTGGCCCAGAGGCCTTGAAAGGTTAGAAAGGCCCCGAAAAAGCCGGCAAAGACCATGGCCAGGACCCAGAAGCGCAAGGACATGAGAACGCCGATGGCGGATGGTGTCTGACGTGAGTCCGTTGTGGGTGGGGTTTCCGGCTTTGCGTTTGAAGGGGTTTCGCTCGGGCTGAAATCCTTGATCAGTATCAAGACGGCAAAGGCGAGACCGAAGGTGGCGGCGCCGATTATAAAAAATGCGTTGCGCCATCCCCATGTCCTGGTCATCCATGCCAGTGGGGTGGTGGCCGCAATGGCGCCCAGGTTCCCCACTGCCAGGAGGAGGCCGGTCATGGTGGAAAACTCCCGCACCTTAAACCACTGGGAAAAGGCTTTCAATGCAGGTACGTACACCCCGCCCACCCCGAAACCGATCGCGGCCCGCCATACCGAGGCCCAACCGATAGAGGGAGCCAGACCAAATAGAATGGTTGCGGCGCCGGCCAAAAGGGACCAATATGCCACCACTCGCCTCGGTCCCAACCGGTCCGAGAGATAACCCACCATGGGCTGTTCCAGGGCATACAGATAAAAATACATGGACGACATGAACCCAAGGGCGGTGGCATTGGTATGAAATGCCTCCAGAAGGTCGGGGGCGATGACGGACGTGGATACCCGATGAAAATAGACAAACAGGTAACACCCGGCAATGACGCCGAAGACGACCCATGGGTGAGACTGCGTTTTTCGAGCTTTCTGATGCATGTGCGTAGACGGTGTTTTCTAAAGGATTCTGCCAAAAACCGTGTTCGCGGCTTTCCCACTGTATGCCATGAACGGTCGGAAAAGAAAAGGGATGTTTTTCCAGACTCCCCTCCGCCCTGACAGGGGAGTAAGTTCCCGGTTGACGGGTTGGGCTTCCTTCCATATGATGCGACCCTAAAGAGCGCGGGTTGAATCGGAGCCTTGTGAAGATGAAACGTCATAGCATAGTCATATCCATTCTCCTTTTGCTGTTCATCGGTTTTCCCGGTTTCATCTCTCTTGGGGAGCCGCAAAAGGGACCTTTGCCCGAGGGGTTTGTCTATGTTGACAGGATGATCCCGAACATCGTCATTGACCTGCGCTACTGTACAAAGCACAACTTTGTCGGTGAGCGAATCGACGGATACCTGGAACCGAGGTGCATTCTCACCAAGGAGGCGACGGATGCTCTTATAGAGGTTCAGGAAGAATTAAGGCCGTTCGGTCTCGGGCTCAAGATATTTGATGCCTATCGCCCGCAGCAGGCTGTGGATCACTTTGTGCGTTGGGCCGGCAACCTGGAGGATACACGAACAAAGGCGGAGTATTATCCGGACATAGAAAAGGACACCCTGTTACGGGACCGCTATATTGCAGCCAGGTCAAGTCATAGTCGCGGCAGTACCGTCGACCTGACCATCGTTTCCCTTCAATCCGAAACCACAGGGGAAGCACTCGACATGGGCACGGATTTTGATTTTTTCGGTCCGGCGTCCTCGCCGTTTTTTCCCGGCCAGTCTCCTGATCAGCGGGCACATCGGATGTTGTTGCACACCCTCATGAAAAGGCATGGGTTTGATCCCTATCCTGAGGAATGGTGGCATTTTACCTTGAGAGACGAACCCTTTCCAGAGACGTATTTCAATTTTCCGGTCCGGTGAGCAACCTTCCACCCTTCTCTGCCGATTGTCGGGATCGCATCATTCGGCGCGTGCCTGGACCCTCAGCCATCCACCCGTGACTTTTCAAATAAAGCGAAAAGACGGATACCTTTGGGTCATGGATGGACGGACATCACCCGGGAAAATCGAATCAGGCTCGGGAAATGGGCGATCATTCCCTTTACCTTGAGCCGGTTGCCTTTCATGGCCGACCATATCTCCCTTCCTGTTTCGTCAAAATACCAGGGCAGTCCCCACCTCATCTTCTGGTTGGACAAAGCCATGACGGTTTCAGCGTCGGTTGTGATACAAAGCTGGGGCCGATCCGCGATGCCGGGCCGGATGGTCAGGGTGTTGTCTGCGAAGGTAAGGGTGAGGGCGATGTCCGCATCGGATACCTCAAGGCCGATGGATATATTGAGTTTCTTGAAATCGATCAATTTGTGCGGATGCTGGTCCATATTCTGGACAAGGAGGTCTTGCAGCATGACAGCCAGGCCGATCTCCGATGCCTCTTCTGACAAATGGATGCGCATGTCCGCCGTCTCCCTTTCAAAACCGGCCGTACCGCCCTCGCACATCTGTTGTCCCGCCTCCCTCAGTAGGCCTTCCGATAGACCCCCAGGACTTCCTCGGCATCCATGACCATCCTGGGGTTGTAGATGATCGATCCGTCACTCATGGAAAGGCGGGCGCACACATCCAGATCTTCCTCGGTCACGCCCAGATCTCGAAGCCGCTGATTCAGCCCCACGCTTTTGGTAAAAACCTCCATCTTGTCAACGGCTGCCTGTGCGGCAGTAAACGCATCCATGTCATGGACCGCTATTCCCATGGCGGCGCCGATGTCCGCCATCCGTTGAGGGACCTCTTCAGAATTGAACCGCATAACATGGGGCAGCAGAATACC
>JAWOIH010000315.1:0-31437 GCA_046484725.1 Candidatus Desulfacyla sp.
ATCCCTGCTCTTCGCTCATGTTGCAGGGCATTTTGTCAACTGTCAAGCCCCATCCCTGACCGAATTTCCACCAGGACGATACGGCAGGGTCGAAACGGGCTGTGAAGCGGATGACACATCACAGGGACCCAGGGTTGCTGTATGATATATTTTCAAGGAAGAGATAATAAGCGAGCGACACTGAAAATGCAAGCCTTAACGGAAGCGACCGTGGGAATTGAGCGATTAGAAATACATCGTCATCGTCTCACTGGCCGACCCGTTAAGGAAGGGGGGGCGAATGCAAAATGAATGACCGCAAAAACTGCCGGCTCAGGCGGGAACGAGTTCCGGGACACCGAAGGCAGGTATCGTTACGCGATTCTTGCTGCATTCCTCTTGGGTAACAAAGGAGAATACCTTCCAGTGCTTTTTTGATTTCATCAGCATCTTGAGCATCTGCTGGTTCAGGAAATGACCCGATTTCCTGACAACAAAGTGTCCGATAATGGGAAACTGGATAAGAGAAAGGTCGCCTATAAAATCGAGGATCTTGTGCCTGACGAACTCGTCTTCGAATCTGAGCCCGTCCTCGTTGAGGATTCTGAAATCATCAATCACCACCGCATTATCAAGGGAACCCCCCTTGGCAAGCCCGTTTGCCTTGAGGGTCTCCACATCCCTCAAAAAACCGAAGGTCCTTGCCCTGCTGATCTCTCGGACAAAGTCGCCTCCGGAAAACCGAAGCGCATATTCCTGATTTCTCAGCAGGGGATGCTGGAAATCGATCGTATAGGTGATTTTGAGTTCCTTTGATGGGTGGACAGAGATGGATCGGTCGCCGTCATCGAGCTTCAGTGTTTTTTTCACCACAATGAACTGTTTGGGGGCCTTCTGTTCCTTGATTCCAGCGCTCTTCAGGAGAAATACAAAAGGCGCCGAACTCCCATCCATAATTGGCACTTCGGGAGCATCCAGTTCTACCACGGCATTGTCTATGCCCAGGCCGTAAAAGGCCGCCATCAGGTGTTCAATGGTTGAAATCCTGCACTCATTCACACCGATGCTCGTCGCCAAGGTCGTATCGAATACGTTGTCGAAGCGCGCCTCAATCATCGGGTGGCCCGGCAGATCCGTTCTCACGAAACGTATCCCCGTATCGCAGGGAGCAGGCCTGATATTGATTCTCACCTTTTCACCCGTGTGAAGGCCGATTCCGGTACACCCGATCTCGCCCTTTAACGTACGCTGTCTGTAATCCACAGTCATCTCCTTATGATACATTCCCCATACACGCTGGGAAGTCAGCTCTCACATTCGAATATTCAAAAAACCGGGGCCTCACCGGGGAAAAATGCCTCCTATGTGTGCCCTGCCAGCTGAAGCCTAACGTGCTTCTTCGGTTCGCACCGGCACTGTGAAGCCTTTCCCTCTTTCAAATCATTTTTTAGAGGCATTTACATCTGGCCTTTAGACTTCCATATCAGGAAAGCAATTAACATGCCACTGAATTCCATGTCTGTCCAAGAGGGAAATAGTGAACGCATCCTACTGAAAATACAGTATAATGCTTTCGCCCGATTTTACTGACAGACAGTATGAGAATGGCATGGGTTTAAATATGTGGCAAAAAGAACACATATGCTCGATGGCACACGCCGTAGGTCCCAAAGCCTTTAAATATGTTCACTCGCCACTTGAAAGAGTCAACAATTTGTGGTATGAAACAGGGTGGATTTCATCCGCTGAGGCAACCATGCTGACCACCATAAAAACGTTCTCCAATCTGCTCTTTCTGTTCATTGCGGTCACTTTCTTTGCGTGTCATCCTGTTTTGAAAAAGGAGGCCCGACATCCTGAAGAGGCCCTGGCGCCGGTCCACTTTTTCTACCCTGAATTCCGCGATGATATGGACATGGGGTCCCTTCTCTCTGCCATACAAAAAAATACCCAATATCTGGACCGGCTTGATCCGGAAACGGTTTTTTACTATGGATCTCAAGAAGTTAGTTGCAAACAAGTCAAGGAAAGTCAGGAAGCGTTTCTGAAGCTGCTGGCAGAAAACCCTGACCCGGAGCAATTGAATCAAGCCATCAGGGACAACTTCCTGATTTTCCGGGCAACCGGACGTGAAGGTAACCATCAGGTCCTCTTTACCGGATATTTTGAGCCGGTTTATGAAGCGGGCCTTTCTCCTGACGACACCTTCAAATACCCCATCTACGATCGGCCCGGAGATCTCATTACCGCCGACCTGTCGCTCTTCAAACCCGAGCTGAAAGGGGAAAGGATTGTCGGCCGGCTCCAGGGACAACGGCTGATCCCCTATTTCTCGAGATACCATATTGATGAAGAAAATGCACTGAAGGGACGTGATCTGGAGATTGCCTGGCTGAAGGACCCGGTTGACGTTGCATTCCTTCAGATACAGGGATCCGGCCGGTTGCGGTTGCGCGACGGCAGCACCATCCATGTGGGCTACAGTGTGTCCAACGGCCTGGGCTATCGAAGCATCGGAAGAAGCCTGGTTGACAAAGGCCTTCTGAGCATGGAAGAAATATCCATGCAGGCTATCCGCAGATATCTCGCAGAACATCCTGAAATCGTAAAGGAGGTGCTCTATTACAATCCTTCCTATGTATTTTTTCAGCGTCTCTCAGCAGGTCCTTTAGGGAACATCCGCGTCCCCCTGACACCCGGCAGGTCCCTGGCCCTGGATGCAAGGCTGTTCCCAAAAGGGGCGCTGGCCTTTATTTCGTGCGAAAAACCGTCCGTCAATAGCCGTGGCGATATTACAGGCTGGAATAAATTTTCCCGATTTGTCTTGAACCAGGATACCGGGGGCGCCATCAGGGGGGCAGGCAGGGCGGACATCTTCTGGGGCAGCGGCCTCTATGCCGAAACCGCGGCGGGCCATCTAAAACATGAGGGAGAACTCTACCTGCTGATCAAGAAACCCGTGGAGAAGTGACGAAAGTGAGCTAACATGCCTGACGTTGGAAGGCATCAGCTCAATATCCGGAAGCACAAGTCTTTTAAGTGATCCTGGCGCATCAGGTAATGACACGCTTTTCATCATCTTAATGTGCCTTATCGCTAGATTCTCTGTTATAAAAAACAAGAAATTTGTAGGCGCTCACAGGTTCCGGGTTCACCGTTCCGGGTTGCTGGTTTCTGGTTGCTCGTCAAACCTCTAAACATCTGAACTCTGAACCTGAAACCTATCCACCCATTGGGTTGCGGGCCTGGCCCGCGTTAGCCACTTCTTAAATGGAAAACTTGGAAAAATCAGCAAAGAGGAGCATGAGCCCGGCTATCTTCTGCAACACTCCCACCCGGTTTTCTCTCAGGGCCTGATCATCTTTTGTAAGGACCTCCACGCCGTCAAAAAAATCATCCACCGGTTTTCTGATCTTTGCCATAAGGCCCAGGGCATCGAGATAGGTCTCTCTTTCCAGACATCCATACACGTCATCTTTGAGCGACTGAAAGGTCTCCCACAAAACGGTCTCGCACGCCTCCCGAAACAGATTCGGGTCCGGCTCAAGAGTCGTCCCCTCTTTCTTGAGGATGTTGCTGACGCGCTTGAATGTCAGGCACACCTGCGGGAACTCCTCGGATTCAGCAGCAAAGCGCTTGAGTTGATCGATCCTGGGTCGGACTCTCTTGATGCGGTCAAAATCGGCGGAGATAACCGCATCCAACAGATCAGCGGAAAAACCCGCCCCCAACATCATATGCTTGTAGCGCTCCCTCACAAAAGAAATGACCTTGGAAAAGACTTGGGCCCTGTCAAACCGGACCTCTTCCCTCAACAGCGACAACGCCTCCTCTGTCAACTCGTTGAGGGACAGATCCCAGCCCATCTCCTCGATGATCCGGATGATGGCCAGGGCATGTCTGCGCAGGGCAAACGGGTCGGCGCTCCCAGAGGGTTCGAGACCCACGGCAAAGCACCCAGTGATCGTATCCATTCGATCTGCGATCCCGACAACCGCACCGATCCCGGATGCGGGAAGCTCCCCGCCGGCCCTCAACGGGAGGTAATGCTCATATATACCAGCGGATACGGCATCGGGATACCCCTCCAATTGTGCATATTCCTTCCCCATAACACCTTGCAGTGATGGAAACTCACCCACTATCTGGGTAATCAGATCACACTTGCACAATTTTGCCACCAGGTTGACATGATCAATCTCATCTGGGAGGACTTTTTCTGCGATATGTCCGGCAAGTCTTGTGAATCGCTGGACCTTGGCATAGGAGGTCCCTAAATCGGCCTGATACACCACCTGCCGGAGACCCTCCAGACGGTGAAGAAGAGGCGTTTTCCGATCTTCTTTCACGAAGAAAGCCGCGTCAGACAGCCTCGCCCGAAGGACCCTTTCGTGGCCCCGCTGGACCACCGATGCATCTCTTGCGACCGTATTGTTGACGGCCACAAAATTGGGCATCAAGCGGCCTTCTGTATCGTAGACGGCAAAGTATTTCTGATGCTCCCGCATGGCGGTAATGAGGACCACATCGGGAATCTCCAGAAACGATCTGTCAAAAGTACCGCACACTGCGGAAGGGGTCTCCACCAGGTTGGCCACGATGCCAACCAGTTCGGGGTCATGGACGGGCGTGCCCCCTGCCCTTTCCGCAGCCTCCTGAACAGCCTTCTGCACCAGGCGTTCCCGTTCTCTTGGATCAATTACCACAAAGACGCGCCCCATCTTCTCAAGATAGTCCTCTACACCCGAGATGGGGATGTCATCCGGGGCCATGAACCGGTGACCGCGCGTGCTATTGCCGCTCGTGATCCCTGCCACATGAAAGGGCACCACCGTGCCGTTCAACAGGCACAAGACCCAGTGAATGGGACGGACAAAGGGAAAGCCGATGCGCCCCCAGCGCATGGATTTGGGCCATGGGATCTCTGCAATCAGTTCGGGCAGTGACTCGGCCAGGATGTCGGCAGTGGGCCTCCCCGGAATCCGACGCTTGACGTAGAGGTATTCCCCCTTGGAGGTCTCAACGCACTGCACCTCCTCAATGGAGACATCCTGTTTCTGGGCGAAACCAAGAGCCGCCTTGGTCGGTCTCCCTTCCCCGTCATAGGCCACGTTCTTGGGAGGGCCGGTAATCTCCTTTACAAGATCGGTCTGCCTCGGGGAGACGCCCTTTCCGATCAGGACCAGGCGCCTGGGTGTCCCAAAGGTCTGCACCCCATCCGCTATCTCTATCCGGTTTTCACCCAGGCAGGTCTCCACAAGCCGCCGCAATTGGGCCAGTCCCTCGGCCAGATACCCGGCGGGGATCTCTTCCGTTCCAATCTCCAAAAGCAGTTCAGTCGCCATTTCCCGTTTCCCGTTAATCGTTTCTGGTTACTCGTCGCTCATTGCCCGTTGACCGTTACGCTGTCATCGATGGTCATAGAGCTGTTTTCGATGCTCCACGTTCCACGTTCCGCATTCCGAGCTCCGCGTTCTTGAAGTCCCGTTTTCCCCGTTCAATCATCCTTTGAGCATACCAGCATCTCCGCATTATTCAATGTTCATTTCTCGCTGCTCAATCCCAACGGATACCCCATCTCCTCCCGCTGGCCCAGATAATTCTTGGCTGCAAGGCGGGCCAGATTGCGAATGCGGTCGATATAGCGGGTCCGTTCCGTGACACTGATCGCCCCCCTGGCATCGAGGATATTAAAGGTATGAGAGCATTTGAGACAGTAATCGTAGGCCGGCAGCGTCAGCCCCTGACCCGCAACCTTCACCCCCTCTGCCTCGTACAGCTGAAACAGCTGAAAGAGCATGTCCACATCTGCCATCTCGAAATGGTATGTTGAGAGCTCCCATTCCCCTTTCTTGTGGACGTCGCCATAGGTCACGTGCCGGTTCCACATGAGGTCGTAGACGTTCTCCTTCTCCTGCAGGTACATGGCAATCCGCTCGAGACCATACGTGATCTCTACGGAAATGGGATCCAGGCGAATGCTCCCTGCCTGCTGGAAATAGGTGAACTGGGTGATCTCCATCCCGTCCAGCCAGACCTCCCATCCGAGCCCCGAGGCCCCAAGGGTGGGGGATTCCCAGTCGTCCTCCACGAATCGGATATCATGATCCAGGGGATCCAGCCCCAGGGATTTCAGGCTTGCCAGATAGATATCCTGGATGTCGATGGGCGACGGCTTGATAATCACTTGATACTGATAGTAGTGTCCCAGGCGGTTCGGGTTCTCGCCGTATCTCCCATCCGTAGGGCGTCTCGATGGCTGCACATAGGCCACGGACCACGGTTCCGGCCCGAGCGCCCTCAGCAACGTGGCCGGGCTGAATGTCCCTGCCCCCACCTCGAGATCGTACGGCTGCTGGATCACACAGCCATAATCGGCCCAATACGTTTCAAGGGCCATGATCAGTTCCTGAAAATTCATTAACTCCCCCATCAAAATTTCTTGCCAAGATAATCCCATGCCGGGCCCAAATGGGAGAGGGGAAGACCGCTGGGCTTCCCCCCTTTCCACCTGGCTGGTGACAAAGCCCTCTTACCCTTCAACCTTGAGGGGATAATCCTTTTCGATGTCGTTGTAATAGGCCTTTTCCGACACCTCTCCCCAGGGGCCGAGTACCTTCCGGAACTTCTGGAACGAATCGTTCACCTTGGTGGACATGGCATCTTTTTTGGCCTCCTCGGCGACCACCTCTTCGGACAGCTTGCGGAGATCATTCATCACGCTTTCCGGAAACTGCACCAGTTCGACGTGGTGCTTTTCGATCAGGGTCTGGAGGGCCGCGCCGTTCTGTGCATTGAACTGGGCCAGGATCCAGACTTCATTGTCCCGGCAGGACGAATCAATGATCCCCTTGAGATCCTTGGGAAGGGACTCGTAAGCCTTCTTGTTGAAGAGATATTCGAGATAGGTTCCGGGCTCATGCCAGCCGGGATAGTAGTAGTATTTTGCCGCCTGGTAGAAACCCATGCGAAGGTCATGGAGCGGACCGACCCATTCGGTCGCATCGATGACGCCCCTCTCCAGGTTGGTGAAGATCTCACCGCCCGGTGTAAGAACCACCGTGGCGCCGGCCTTGGCCATCACTTTTCCACCAAGACCGGGAATACGCATTTTCAGGCCTTTAAGATCTTCAATGGACTCGATCTTTTTCCGGAACCAGCCGCCCATCTGAACCCCGGTGGAGCCGCCCGGCCGGGGGATGACGTTGAAGGGCGCATAGGTCTCTTCCCACAATTTGAGTCCGTCGCCGCCATAGAACCACGCAGCCATGCCGTCGGCATTCAACCCAAAGGGCACGGCCGAAAACCACTGGGCCGCAGGCACCTTTCCGGCCCAGTAATACCCTGCGCCAACGCCGCATTCCACCGTGCCGGCGGACACGGCGTCAAAGGTCCCCATGGCCGGGACCAGTTCACCGGCCGCAAATACCTGGATCTTGATGCGGCCGTTGGTGTTTTCCTCGATGAGTTTTGCCAGGCGCTCAGCCCCGTCCTGCAGGACCGGCAGCTTGGGGGGCCAGGTGGTCACCATCTTCCACTTGTAGGTTTTCTCTTTGGCCAGTACCGCAGGGGCCTGAATAGCTGAAGCCGCTACCGCAACCCCGGCGCCGATGGTCGCCTTTTTCAAAAACTCCCTTCTTTCCATTTCATAAACCTCCTTGGTTAGATGTGGTTCATACCCTTTGGCGGGTATTGCCCAGGCATCTGTTTCTCTAGCGATTCTCGAGCCCGGATGCCTGTCGCGCCAAATTCAAACTCCAAATGCCATCCTTCAATCCCCAAATTCCTCAATCCCTGAATCCCTCAATTCCTCAATCCCTCAATCTAATTCCCAAAAACCACCCTGGGCAGCCAGGTGGCCAGTATGGGGTAAAAGGCCACGATCAAAAGGCCGATCAACTGAAATACCACGAACGGGATGATCCCCCTGTAGATATGGCCCGTGGTCACCTCCGGAGGCGTCACCGCCTTTAGATAGAATAATGAAAACCCGAACGGGGGCGTCATGAAAGACGTCTGAAGATTCACGGCCAAAAGGATGCAGAACCAGACCGGATCGAAACCGAATTCGAGCATGATCGGGGCCAGCACCGGTACGTGAATGAAGGTGATCTCGATAAAATCGAGAAAAAAACCGATGAAGAAGATGACAGCCATTACGATAAACAGGACCATGTTCTTGCTGTAGCTGTCGGCCAGGGAGCCCAGGAATTCGCGAACCAGTGTGTCCCCTCCGAGCCCACGAAAAACCAGACCAAAGGCGGCCGCACCGCACAGGATGATAAAGACCATGCAGGTGAGGCGCATGGTGGAAATCATGACCTCGTGCAGCATCTTCATGTTGAACTTTCTGTTTAAAATGGCCAGAATGACCGCACCTACGGCCCCCACTGCCGCGGCCTCGGTCGGCGAGGCGATTCCCGCAAAGATCGAGCCCAGTACGGCTATGATGAGAAAGAGGGGGGGGAAAAGGGCCTTTGAAATGCGAATGAGCATCTCCCTGGGGGATATGGCGGCCAGCTCTTCCTTGGAAATCCTGGGGGCGATCTTGGGTCGTATGTAACATGCAGCTAAAATGTAGATAATATAAAGAGTCACAAGAAGCAAGCCCGGAAGCACAGCCCCCATGAAGAGGTCGCCTACGGGGACGCCCACGATATCGCCGATAAGCACCAGTACAATGCTCGGGGGAATGATCTGGCCCAGGGTGCCCGATGCGGAAACCGTCCCTGTTGACAGCTCCTTCTGATATCCCCTTCTCAGCATGGTGGGCACGGCCAGGAGGCCCATGGTCACCACCGTTGCGCCGACGATTCCGGTCGAGGCCCCCAGAAGTGCCCCTACCACTACCACGGAGATGGCCAGGCCCCCCCGGATGCGTCCGAAGACAAGTCCCATGGTGTCCAGCAATTCCTCGGCCAGGCCGGAACGTTCCAACGTGACGCCCATGAACACAAACAATGGAACCGCCATGAGGGTGATATTGGTCATGGTCCCCCAGATCCGAAGGGGCAGCAGATCAAAAAATGACCATCCAAAGCCGATTAATCCGAAGATGAGCGCCGTGCCCAGAAGGGTGAATGCAACGGGAAAACCGGCCATCAGGAGGATCGTGAGGGCCAGGAACATCCAGGCGGCCAAATATTCCATCAGTGGGCCTCCTCTTCCGGTGTTTCCCTTCCCAGAAGTTGGAGAAGGCTATGAAACCCCAAGGAGACTCCCTGCAACAGGATCAGCGAAAAACCGACCGGGATCGTTCCCTTGATCAAGAACCGCCAAGGGATGCCGCCAGGGTCCGGGGACCCCTCCAGCACGGTCCAGGCATTGTAGGTGAATTTCCAGGAGGTGACGACCACCATGATACACCCAGGGATAAGAAAAAAGACGACCCCGATGAAATTGATCCAGGCCCTCCCCTTGGGCTTCAAACGCTGGTAGATGATGTCCACCCGGACATGTCCATCCTTTAACAGGGTGTAGCCCGCCCCCATGAGAAAGATGAACGAAAAGATGTGCCATTCCAGTTCCTGGGTCAATACAAAGCTGGTGTTGAAGGCGTATCGCATCACCACATCCACGAATACAACTGCCACCAAGAGCAGCGTCACCCAGGCAACGATCACCCGACCGATCCATTCGTTGATTCCATCTATCCAGCGGGTCAGTATGTTGAGGATATTCATTATGATTCACCATCCGTTATCGATTGCATTTTTTAAAATCATCAGCCCCGGCATAACAGTCGAAGCGCCCGCATACACCTGCGTCTGATGTGCTCACCCATTGACATAGGATTATCTCAACCAGACTGACGCAACTGGAGGCCAAAGGGCTGGGCGCCGACACCGAGCCGAGCGCAAGGTTAACGATGCCCTATACCCTTTAGCATCAATTAAGTAAAGAGGAAATTTCATCCACTCGGGACCATGTCTCTAATTTTCAAATGGGCCTTCCTCTTCGGTTTACATTTTTGCCGCGAATATGCTATTCTTTATCAGAGATACGCCCCAACGGCAGATGAACGCCAATTCGGGCAAGGGCTTCATTCCCCCAAAATCTGTTATCATCAAAAATGATGGATAATCATCCAGAGAGGATGACATGATCCGCAATCACGATTACCGCCTGGCCAGGGAAAAGATGGTGAAGACCCAGTTGATTCCCCGCGGGATCAAGGACCCAAGGGTCCTGAAGGCCATGGAAGAGGTCCGTCGCGATCTCTTTGTGGAGGAGGCCCTGGTGGGAGAGGCCTATAATGATCATCCGCTGCCTATCGGCCAGAACCAAACCATTTCCCAGCCCTTTATCGTGGCCCTCATGACCGAGGCCTTGGCGCTTAAAGGAGATGAAAAGGTGCTGGAAATCGGTACGGGGAGCGGATATCAGACGGCCATCCTGGCCAACCTGGCCGACAGGGTTTACACGGTTGAAAGGATCAGGCCTTTGATGGTCAAGGCAAGAACCCTTCTGGCCGATCTAAACTATCACAACATCCTGTTCAAGGCTTATGACGGCACATTGGGGTGGGATGAATACGCGCCCTATGATGCGATCATCGTCACCGCAGGGGCGCCTGACGTTCCGCAACCGCTGCTGGATCAGCTCGCCGAAGGCGGCCGCCTTGTCATTCCCATAGGCAACAAGTTGAGTCAGGAGCTGATAAAAGTGACCAGGAAAAAAGGGAGTTATGTGCAAGAAGACCTGGGCGGCTGCCGTTTTGTCGATCTGGTGGGGATTCATGGATGGAAAGAATAGGACTTTATTCGAGGAGATAACGCACACATGAACGAACAAGAGGCAATCATGGCCTTTTCGCAGAGCGAGAAGGTAAAATCAGGGATCATCTGGGCCTCTCAGGCCCTCGAACTCCTTGGAGGTCTCCCCGTGCCCGAAAAGCCGGGGGCGGAAAAGACCATCCGGCTCAAAATCGACATGACGATTCAGGAAATAAGACTCGCCAGGAGGATCACAGGCGACCCTGCCTGGGATGATATCGAGGCGATACTGGATCAGGCCATGGTCATGATTCATTCGGGCGTTGCCCCGGACTCTGTGGTTCATCTCACCCAGGCACTGAGCAGGGTCACCAGCATCGGGCACCGCTCCATGTCGTTCCTTAAGGAAAAGGGGCTTCTTTAGGAAGCCTGCGATGACGAGGCCCCACGAATCATGAATCAGGATGTACTCACAAATCTACTGAATCGTCTCTCCAGGGGGGAGGTAACGGTCGACCACGCACTTGAGCGACTCAAACGGCTCCCTTTCGAGGACCTGGGGTTTGCCTGTGTCGATCATCATCGATCCCTCAGAAAGGGACTATCCGAGGTCGTTTTCGGCCAAGGCAAGGCAGTGTCTGCGATCATAGGGATCATGGAACAGATGCTCTTCCAGCAGGAGAACGTATTGGTGACGCGGCTCTCTCCTGAAAAGGCCGGGGAAATCCGGCGCCGGTTTCCAGAGAGCGACTATCATGAGACCGCAAAGATGCTGACCCTGATCCGACAGCCGATCCAGATCTCGGGGAGAGGGACCATCCTGATTATGACGGCCGGGACATCCGACATACCGGTTGCAGAAGAGGCTGCGGTGGTGGCACGCTTCATGGGCAACGAGGTCGATACCGTCTATGATGTGGGCGTGGCCGGCCTGCATAGGCTTCTGGGCCACTGGGAAAGGATCATGAAGGCCTCGGTCATTGTCGTAGCCGCCGGGATGGAAGGGGCGCTGCCCAGCGTGGTGGGGGGGCTGGTAGACAAGCCCGTCATTGCAGTACCCACCAGTGTCGGCTACGGCGCCAGTTTTCAGGGGATCGCCGCCCTCCTGGGGATGCTCAACTCATGCGCGGCCGGCGTCACGGTGGTCAACATCGACAACGGTTTCGGCGCAGGATACGCAGCAGGCCTGATCAACAGGGCGTGACGGCATGGGCGATTGAGGGATTGAAGACTTTGGGAATTGAATGATGCCGCGAGGATAGTCTGTATGCCGCAATTTCCGTACGTTGAGCCTCACGCCGAATGCCTTGCGCCTCGTCCCTAACGCCTTGCGCCTGATGCCTTCCCATTCCGATACCGCTCACGGATCTCAGAGACCCGTCGCTTCAAGCGGGGCAGTTCTATTTTCCGGGATTCGTCCCAGCAGGGCAACAGGGTGTTGTTGTGAAGGAGAGGGTCCGACGAGAGATCGTAGCCGGAACAGGCCACCGCCTTTTCCCAGAGAGCTGTATGGGGGATGGGGGAATATTCTGACAGATAGGGCAGAGCCCCGTTGCTTCCGACAAAACGGATCGTCTCCACAATCGAATCCACATCCTGTTCGGGTAACCCGATCAAGATGTAAGCGCCGATCTGATGAGGAGAAAAACCTGCCTTTTGCAGGTGATGCATGGCCCGTTCAAAATCCCCGGTCGAGACCTTGTTGTCCAGGTCCCGGTGAAGCGGCATATCCGAGGTTTCCAGGCCGAGACGGATGGTTTTGAAACCGGTTCGGCGCATCAGACGGGCGATTTCACCGGTAATTTCCCGCACATGAAGGGCGTTGGGCGTGTGGAGTCTCAGATTCAGGTCGAGACGTGCAAGGCCTTGGAGGATCGGCCCTGCATGGCTCTGCGATGCCGCCAGGAACGCATCGTCATAAAAGGCGAAGTCTTGAACAGCAAACCTTTTGTGCCAATAGACGACCTCCTCGATAACCTCACCCGGTTCCCTTCTGGAAAACTCCGGATAGAGGAAATGGCTGGCGCAATATTTACAGCGGTAGGGACACCCCGAGGATGTCATGATGCAGACATAGTCGATTTCTGTCAGGAGATCGAACGCAGGGTACGCCGAGGGCCGGTCATTGCCGCTGTTTGCCGGCACATGGATGTCGTATTCATTGAGGGCGGTGGAGAGGGATTCAAACCCCTGCTCTGAAACCACCCTGTCCGCCCCTGATCGCGTGACGGCGTGCTCGCGGCACAGCCGCGCATAAATGCCTCCAAGGATAACAGGAACGCCGGGATGGATGTCTTTGGCCAGACGAATGACCTCTCTGACGCCTGGGTACCAATACGTCATGAGAGATGTAACCAGGATGGCAGAAGGTGATGCGACGCTTCTCAATTCCTGTTCAACTATCTCCGGTAAAAGCCCGTAGCGGCTGTAGGGCCTCGGGATATCCTGCAGAGGGGAAGGTTTGGCAACGACTTCTCTCCAGAATTTGCCTGTCCCGTATGCCCGCCGTTTAGGCTGGATTAAAGGTCTGTCTGCTTTCATTTGCGGGTGATGCACGTCCAGGCAGTCGATTAGATGGACCTGACACCCCCGCTCCCGGAGATATCCTGCAATGTAAAGTAGGCCCAGCGGCTTGGACCAGAGGTCGTAGGCCGCAAAGTCGTAAATCCATGGATTGATCAGAATGACGGAAGGTTTCATCAGAAGGAAGTGCCTAAAGTGTCTAAAGTGAGCTAAAGTGCCTAAAGTTAAGGAGCCTCTGAAGTCGGCCTTCTTAGAGAAATCGTTTATGAACGCCGCCTCCAGCCGGTGCCCAGTCAGATCAGCCAGAGGCTTTTCAACGGACGAACATCGAACGTCCAACATCCAATCACGTCAGGGCGTGAAATGAACGGCAATCCCGCCAAAGACGGTCTCTTCAACCAGCAACGAGTAACCAGTATCGAGTATCCAGCATGAGAGCTGTGGTCCAAAGGGTAAAAGAGGCGAGGGTAGAAGTCAAGGGGAGTCTGGTGGGCACGATCGGGCCGGGGCTCCTTATCTTCCTGGGAGTCGGACCTGACGACACTGAAAAGGATTCCCATTACCTGGCCGATAAGATAGCTTATTTGAGGATTTTTTCTGATGCAGTGGGGGCCATGAATCTATCCCTGATGGATACCGGCGGCGCGGCCCTGGTCGTTTCTCAGTTCACCCTGTGGGGCGATTGCCGAAAGGGACGCAGGCCCTCTTTCGCCCATGCCGCCCGGCCCGAAAAGGCAAAAGACCTGTATGAGCATTTCATCCGTCTCCTGAGAGAAAAAAACATCCACGTGGAAACGGGACGGTTCCAGGAAATGATGGCCGTGTCGCTGATCAACGACGGCCCGGTCACTTTGCTGCTCGACAGTGCAAAGACCTTTTAGAAAGGGGGGATAGGCCTTCAGCATCAAACGCTCCTTTCTCCCCTCTCTTTCAACCCTCCCCAACCAGGCCATCCACCTCGGCCCGAATCTCCTTGCTCAAGGATTTCGGCATCAAAAGCCCGCCCCTGGACCCCCGACTCATGCTCCTGAAGCCTCTCACGGAGTTCCCAGAGACACGCAATGACGTGCCAAAGCCGGGAGCAGGTCGGCTCGCTGCGACCCGGATTTCAAATCAGGATATCTGGGACTCGGCGCACGCTGTGTTGGGTCTGCGGCAAGCGAGGTTGGCGGAAGGAGGATCTGCGACGCAGGTCTATGGTGGTCCAAGGTAAGGAGACCGGCCCCCGCAACCGCGGCATACGGTTCCGTGATTGCTCGGGTATGCCTCTCCGCAAACAGGGCAGAGTGCAATCTCGCCCTTGCTTTGCTTGGTCAGGAACAGGGGCAGCACCTCGACATCCTGAAACCCAAAGAGACGGACGCCCGCCTCTATAATCTGATCCATGAGCGCCTCCCGGACCTGTTCTCTTTTTGGCTTGAGCTTCAGATACCAGTTCCTGACCTCGGGCCACGACTCCATCTTTCCGGCATCCAGAAACGCCCGCACCCCCCTGCCGGAGTTTTTTTCATACAGGGTCAGGGCGAAACGCCCCAGGTCGACGATGTGAAGCCATCCATTACCGATCGTGCAGGGCGTGAGGAGCTGAACGGCGTCGGGGAGACAGCTCGAGGTCTCGCAGATCCCGTCGTAGAGTTGGGTCGTGTTCAGTCTCTCAAGGGCCGCATCGACCATGATGCCGCCTATGAGCACGCCGGGCGCGACGTTGCCGTGAAACGATTCAGCAAGGCGGATGTACTCTTCCAGGGAATATCTTCCAATATTCATAGAGGACTGCCTCGATTTGCGCAGGAAGCGGGGGGAGGCGGATTGGCATCAAGCGTGAATATGCCCTATTCTGTTGGCATTGAGTCAACAGAATATGCAGAACCGGCATACATGTCAAGAGGAAACCCGCAAACATTCGCATGGAGCCGGGTCGAGGAGTCGCTATGGAATACATAGCCCGGGCGGTCAAGGCCCACCGTGCCGTTATTACAACCGGCAAGACCTGTGATGTAAGCTTCCGGAGGAACAATCTGAAAAAGCTGAAAAGCGACCTCTTCACGTATGAAGACAGGACCTACGATGCCTTCTGGAAGAACCTCTGCAAATCGCGATTTGAGGTGCTTGGGGCGGAGTTAGGGATCGTGTCCATTGAATATTCAAACAAACGCTAATCCTTTTCGGAATCCATCCGGTGGATTGCCGTCAGAACGGATTCCAGCACGCCCCCTCCGACGGCGAGGGCCTTATCGGAAATGGTCCAGCAGCTTTCCCGATTGTCCCGGGGATCCACATCGCCGCTTTTCAGACCTTTCTCCACGATCACACCGTCATGGAGCAGGCCCCGCAGCATCCCTGAAATAGGCGCCGGAATCGGTGTATCTCCTGCATAGGCTACGATGTCTCCCTTGTCTACGTGCTCCCCGATGGAACGGATCCCTTTGAAGATGCCCGGCCCGGTCGACCGGATCACGCGCTCCGCCCCGAATCCCTTGACTTCTCCGGGGATCCCGGTGTTGGGGATGGCCGATCCTTCCCAGATAACCCGCCCCAGGGTATGCCCCCGTTTGGTCTCAACCACGGCGTGAACATCCCTGCCGGCCGTAAAACCGGGCCCCAGGCCGACGACAAAAGGCGCATCCCCCATGCGAGTGCCGACGTTTTTCTTCGCCATGACGGCATCGATCACGGCAAATGCGGCGATTTCGCGGACGATGGTTGCCTCGAAATCCACCCGCACCGGGATCACCCGCTCATCCAGTGCCTTCAAGATCTCGCCCTTGTCCTCCGCCCGCCGGGCTGTGATCCCTTCCACGGTGGTTTCTCCTTCATAAACGGCATCGGAGAACGAGACGGTTCGTCGAACCGTCAGGGGTTGGGCGATCTCGGTCATGACAACAGGAAAACCGCTCCGCCACATCCGCACAGCCACCCCGGTAGCTAAATCTCCCGCACCTCTGATAACAATTCTTTTACCGCTGAACATGGTCGAATCTCCCTTCACGGCGATTACAGCCGTGACCACTATCGTTAAGGCATGCCACAACTATCAAGAAATTCCCTTTTCTCTTTGTGCCTCTGTGCCTTTGTGTGAGATATTCTTTGCCTATGGCCGTCTATTTTCCAAATGGACACCGGGGATAGCGACACGTCTCACAATTGAGGCACAGGCCCCCGTGGGCCAGGGCTGCCAAATCTTCTCTGTAAATCCGCTCTCCCGTCAGCACCCTCGGCAGAATGAGATCCAGCACCGTGGCCCGATAAAACAGCACGCAGGCCGGAAGTCCTAAAACAGGGATATCACCGAAACGGCCATACAAAAACATGGCGCCGGGGAGCACGGGGGTGCCGTAGACAATGTCGTCAGCTCCCGCATCCGTAATGGCCAGTCGCGTCATGTCGTCAGGATCCACGCTCATCCCGCCGGCCACCACAATCATCTCCGCGCCGTTTTCAAGAAACTTCCTGATCTCCGTTGCAATCCGTTCCCTGTTGTCCGGGACGAATTCGATCCCCATGACCCCACAGTCAAAAAACTGGAGCTTTTTGCGAATGATCGGGGCAAATTTGTCGTCGATGAGGCCCGAAAACACCTCGTTTCCGGTAATCACCAGCCCGGTGTTGGGATGCAGAAAGGGTTTTACGGAGAATATGCCGCCCGCATTGGCGGCGATCTTTTCACCCTTTTGAAGCGGTTCCTCATCGATAATGAGTGGAATGGCCCGCACCCCGGCCAGGATGTCCCCTTCTTCCACCACGGTATGGGTGTGTCTGGAAGAACAGCTGATATCTGAAATGAGATTGATTCGGGTGAGGGCGTCCACATCAACCTTCAGCAACCCCCGGTGCGCCGCCTTCAGTTGGATCTTTCCCTCCGAAGGATGAGGATCGAAGCAAACGCCCTTTCCTGCAAGTGCCGTTGCAAGGCGTAAGGCTGCGTCATCCTCGTGTACTTCTCCCGGTTCCAGATGCAATACGTAAAGGTGTTCCTTGCCGATCCTCCTGAAGTGGGGTACATCCTCCTCTCGAATGATATGCCCCTTCTTAAATGCCGGTCCCTTGAACTGCCCGGGCCTGATCTCCGTGATGTCGTGGGCCAGAATGGTCCCTATAGACGCCTCTACCGGAATAGTTGTTGCTGAGGATTTGTATTTATTTGGCATAAAGTGGCTCCATAAATTTCAGCGCAAAATTCATTCTTCTCAGTCATTGCTCTTTACGACTCTACATAACGCAATCTTCTCAGCTTGATCACCACATGCACCTCTTTTCCCTTTTCAAGGGATAGTTCATTGAAGGCGCTCACAGGCAATTCTGCAAGGAGGCTCTTTTTCCCAACAGATACCCTCACCCTTACCGTGGAATGAAGGGATGTAATCTCCTGCACCGTTCCTGTGAAGCGGTTCAGGGAAGGCCCGGGCGGCCTGGCGTCGGAGACATAAATGTCATCGGGTGGAATGGCAATCCTTTTGATTCCGTTTCCATCGTAGGGAAGCACCATCTTCATGTCGCCCGAGACAACCTCCACCAGGCCCGATGCGAGGACACGGGACCGTGTGCACTCGATGATATTCGGCATTCCTACAAACTCCGAGACACATTCGTTCTGCGGATTGAAGAAGAAGTCGTGAGGGGTTGATACCTGTTCCACGTTGCCTTTAGACATAAAGGCAATCCTGTCGGCGATCTCCTCTGCCTCCCTGAGATCATGGGTGACATACACCGTCGTTATCCCAAGCCGTTTCAGGACGTCGATCAATTCATTCCGCAGGTATTTTGCCGTCTGTCGGTCCAGGCTGGATGTGGGTTCGTCAAGGAGGAGTATCTGTGGGGAGGGGGCCAGGGAACGGGCAAGGGCAACCCGTTTTTTCTCGCCGCCGGAGAGCATATGGGGATAACGGGTGGCAAGGTGCTGGATGCGCATCATCTCCATCAAGGATGAAACCCTCTTTTCCGCGACGGCTTTCTCGACGCCGCTGGCTTGAAGTCCAAAAGCGATGTTCGACGCAACCGTAAGGTGGGGGAAGAGGGCGAGACCCTGAAAGAGGTAGCCCACACCCCTCTTCCTGGGCGAGACTCTGTCCATACTCCTCCCTTCAATAAGCACGCTCCCTTCATAATCCGTCACCCCTGCAATCAGGTTCAGAAGGGTTGTTTTGCCGGCCCCCGTGGTTCCCACGATAACGAAAATCTCCTTGTCTTGGATCGTGAGATTGAGCCCTCGGCAGATGTGCCTCGACACATGGACAAGTTGGATTTCAGGCATGGGGGTCCCATCTGCCCACCATCTGTCTTTCCGCGAGCGCAAACAGCTTTTCAAAGAGGAGACACATAACGGAAAGGACAATGAGACAGACCATGATGATATCTACTCGAACGAGACTCTCGGCCTGCATGAGGAGTGCCCCGATCCCCGTAGGGATGGCGACCATCTCTGCGGCGATAAGAACCCGCCACGACATTCCCGCCTCTAACCTGAGGCCGGTAAAGATATTGGGAAGCGCCAGGGGGATGACCACCTTGAAGAGGATCCTCATGCTCGACGCCCCGAGCGTTTCTGCGGCCTGTATGTATCTCCTGTCGACATTCCTGATCCCTGTGGCCGTATTGTACACCACGGGAAAAAATGAGCAGATGAAGATGATGGTAATAGGGAGCATCTCGTTGATGCCTATCCATAGCATGAGGAGCGGCAGCCACCCGAGGGCCGGAATGGGATATAAAAGGCTGATGATGGGATTGAGGGCCTTGTTGAGCACGTTCCGCCAACCCATGAGGACCCCCACAACAATACCGGCTACGGAACCGCTGCAGAGACCGATGAGCACTCTTATTAGACTGCTTGCGAAGTTCTTTCCCAGGACCCCATTCGCCGTCAGGTGATAAAACTCCTTGAGCACCGCCGAGAACGGGGGGAGCAAGAACTGGCCCGGCAACAGGTTGAAGCGTCCCACGGCTTCCCATATGCCGACAAAGACAAGCACGGGGAGCATACCCCATAGGGATTCAAGCGACTTGTTCTTCATCATCGGGAAAATCTCAGATCAAGGATATCCCCGGCGTTGAAAGCCTTGCGGATATATCCCTGCTGCACTGCAAAATCGATGGCCTCCTGCACTCCCTTTGAATCAATATCGGTGGTGTATTCAAGTCTGCCCATCGATCTGCGCACGGTCTTGGGGCTGATGGCCAGCGTCGCGGTTGTCTTCGCCGTTTCAATGGGAAAAACCTTGTCGCCGGCGACCTGCAACTGCGCAGCCATAACCGATGCAGCCTCTTCCGGGGTTTGGTTGATCCATGTCGTCGCCTTCCGGGTAATGGCTACCAGCTTCCTTACAATCTCGGGGTGGTCCGTTATGAGTTCCTCTTTCACAATCAGCACGCTCCCCTGCATACCCGGCCACACATCCTGACTGCTGAGTAACATTTTGAATCCTGCGTCCTCTGCCATTGCGGGCCAGTGCTCCGGGCTGAAGGAGGCATCCAACTTGCCCATCCGGATGGCCATCATTTGCTTCGGAGGGCTCATCCGCAGAACCTTGTTCAAGACCTTGCTTCGATCAAGACCATATTTTTCTATGGTCTTCAGAAGAGTCGCATCCACAGGGCCGCCTGTCTGAACACATCCGATGCGAATACCCGACTTCTGCAAGTCCTTTACGGTTTTTACTTTGTCTGGGTTTACTGCCAGGCCGTAGCCGTGCTTATGGGTTCCCGCCACGATCTTGATGGGCACCCCGGCATTGGCACGGGCATTGATAGCCGGCAACAGACAAATATACGCGCTCTGAATATCCCCTCTCCCTAAAGCAGCCGCCAAAGACATGCCCGTAATGTAGCTGTAGAACGTCGGCCTTATCCCCTCCTCCTCAAACCATCCCTTGTATTGTGCGATATAGGCGCTGGCTGCATGATCCGTAAACTCGACGGCCACATGAAGGGGAAAACCCTCTTTTGCCTGTGCATTGAAACCACATAAAGCGAAAACCAGTGCAGCCACACAGATCATCATCTTCCCTTGGCGCATAGTTTCTTCCTTAAAACCTCCCACTATCGTATCTCCGGCTCGTTTTCGAACTGACCGTCATCCGGCCATTTTGAGACCCTGTCCCTACATTTCAACCCCCGACCACACCCAATTCCCCCACCCACGGGTTTCTGGCTCGATCCGATTCTGCCACAAAGCGGGAACGCAGCGTTCATCTGACAAATATAATGACCTCATCCTTTAGAAAGGAATATCAGAGAGATAGGCATTGCATACCCCCAGTCCCTTATAATAATGCGGTCTGAGGAGGTGCAAAGGACGACGGTCTTCGTAACCGTTTCTGTCGTCTTTCAAAAGAGGTGAGCCATTTAAAGGCCTCTGCGCCGTCAATAGCGGCGCCACGGAGATGTATTCCCTTGTGAAGGAATCCCCTCTGCCGGACCTTTTAAGACGTCACGGCCCGCCCCCGGTTCAATTACACACCGATTACACATTATTTCAGTGACTGCACGGGCAGAACCGTTCCCACCCCATCAGGTGGGCGGCCCCCGCAACCGTGGTGCCGTAGAAGATCATCGGCTTCTGATTCAGCAGGGGAGTTATGGTGCCGTTGGCCAGGGTGGTCCCCGTGACCAGGAGGAGGTCGGCCCAATGAACGGCCTCTCCCGTATGATCGGCGCTTTCGATAATCACCCCGAATTTTCGGACCCCGATGTTGTCGGGGTCCATGTCCAGAACCCTCAGGGGATATTCGGCGGCCAGGTTCTCCACCATGCGCGGCTGGAACCCCACCTGCGTAATCCTGGCGCCGCTGTAGCGTTCCTTCAGGTAAGGCATGAGGGTTTTTCCGCATGTAACGGGCTCTTCGTCACGGCAGTGGATGGACCCCTCAATTCGTCCCAGGCGCCTGAGCACCGCATTGAGCGAAGCCACAAAGACGGCCCTCTGGTGGTTATTTTCCATGGGCAGATTCAACACCTGTTCCAGGGTCCCCTCATAATCGCCGTACATGTCCGTAAAGGCCTGGCCCCCGGCATCCAAAAAGGTTGCCTGCATGAGTTTCTCTTTTCCCTTCTGAATCGGAAAATCCTGATGTTCCGGATTCCCGATGGCCTCGCTGGTGCTGAGGGCCCGGGCACGTATCTGAATTCTTTCCGCGAGAAGCCCTTCCTCTTTCCATAAATCAAAGACGCGCCTTTTCAACTGCTCATAAAAATCATCCACAATTCATCGACCTCATTTGAAAAATAAAATGACCTCGTCCTTCAACCAGTTGAGCCATGCCGTAAGCGTGGAGATCCTGAATCCATAAACCAGGCGCTTGTATGCGTCCGTTTCCACCCGTCTTTTCGCCATGAGACCTTCTTTCACCTGTTTTAGAAGAGCGATTTGTGCATCTACCAGGATATCTCCCCCCTGAAGGCCCAGATGGTGAAAGAAGAAGAGCTTGGCCAGAAATTCAATGCGCAGGTCCCGCACGTGATCGGTAGGGCTTTTCAGCCACCCCAGGAATTCCATTTTACCCGTTGGCGCGATGGAAAACACCCGTTTGGATGGACGGGTGTCTTGGATTTCAAGGGTCGACCGCACCCATTCCGCCTTCTCAAGCCGTTTGAGGAGCACATAGAGCTGGCTCGTGCTGAAGCGCCAGGCCGGGCCCAGGCCGTCTTCCAGAAACTGAAGGATCTCATAGCCGTGCCTGGGGCCTCGCATGAGCGCCCCGAGGATTGCATACGTCGTGCTGGGTTCGGCTTTCATGTTTTGGGCCTTGATCGTTAGACAACGAAGCTGCGATCCGGAACTTTATTCTATTATAGAATAATCCATTATGGAAACTATGGCAAATAAAAAAGTGCTTCAATATGAATTTTTTCTATCTGATCGCGGGGGAGAGGCCTTTCGGGGACTTTTGCGTGTGACTGGCGGAAGGCTGCCCTGTTTTCAGGCAGATCCGCGGGGGAAGCCGTGGACAGACAGAGTCTGGAACGCGGAGGGGGCAAGTGATCCGCCGGCAGTTAAGCCGCCAAAAACCCCAAACCGAGAGCCCTGGAACCGAAAAGGGCACTGAAAGGCCCCCCGTGACCACTTATGGGATCTTTTTGCTTTAGCCAAATAAAAAGCCAAATGACGCGCTGGTCTATCTTGCTTATTTAACGAGCAGATCTGGCAGCCAGGTGATGGTTTTAGGGAATATCACGACGATGACAAGGCCCAATTCCATAAGACGCCAGAAAGGAAAGGCTCCCCAATAAATATCCGATGTCTTGACTTCGGGCGGCGCTACGCCCTTTAAATAAAACAAGGCATAGCCGAAAGGCGGCGTCAGGAATGAATCCTGTAACATAACCGCGATAGTCACTACAAACCAGACCTTGTCAAAACCTAATTGCGCTGCAATCGGGAGAAATAGCGGAAAGGTGATCATAACGATGCCGATCCAGTCGATGAACATCCCCAAAAGAAAACAAATGGCCATCATAACGACAAAGGTGCCCCATTTTCCAAGCCCGATGGACACGATGAACTGTTCAACCACGTCTCCGCCGCCAAGTCCCAGAAAAACACCCGTGAAGCAGGTTGCACCCACAAGAATAACAATGACCATGGATGTTGTTTTACCGGTCTGGGCCAGAGCCGAGCAAAGGCCGCTCCAGGTAAATTTCCTATACGCCACGGTCATCATAAAGGCGAGAAAGGCGCCTACCCCCGATGCTTCAGTGGGCGTCGCAATCCCCGTAAAAATGGTTCCCAGCACGCCTAAGATGAGAATCATGGGCGGAATAAGCGACTTGAGGAGCATCACGGATAACTCCCTATTTGAGACAGCCGATCTTTCTTCCTTTGTGAGCGACGGACCCGCTTCAGGATGAACATAGCATTTTAACAGAATATAGGCGATATACAGAGACGAGAGGATCAGGCCGGGGATAATGGCGCCCGCAAAAAGCTTGCCGACAGACAGACTGGCCTGATTCGCCATGACGATGAGCATAATGCTGGGGGGTATCAGAATGCCCAATGTTCCCCCTGCAGCAATACATCCACAGCTCAACCGCTTATCATATCCATATTTCAGCATGACGGGCAACGCCAGGAGGCCCATTGTCACCACAGACGCCCCAATAATTCCGGTGCACGCCCCAAACAGCGTTGAAACTACGACAACTGCCACTGCGAGCCCTCCTCTCATCGGACCGAAAAGGTATCGCATGGTGTTAAACAGCTTCTCAGCAACGCCCGACTGGTCTAAGATCTGGGCCATAAATATAAAGAGGGGAATCGCGAGAAGGACATAGTTGTCCATGATCCCGTAGATTCGGTTCATAAACATGCCGAGACATTCGGGACCCCATCCAATAATACCGAAGATTACAGCCAGTCCTCCCAGAACAAATGCCAGCGGATGGCCCAGAAACAACCCTACCAGAAGTCCTACGAACATGAGAACGGTCATAAGTTCAGGGCTCATCTCGATCATAGCTCTTCTCCTTTGACAGCCAGGTTTAATTGACGAATGAAGACAGCAATGCCCTGGATAATAAGGAGAAAGGCCATCACCGGAATGACGCTCTTGATTGGATATAGGGGTGGGGCGAAGACGCTCCAGCTTCGTTCGTCCATCTGCCAAGAGTTCGCCGCATAAAAAATCCCTTTGTACAGGACAACAGACAGGAATGGAAAAAAGAAGATGAGATACGTAATCACATCCAGAACCGCCCGCGTCCTTTTGCTGAATTTAACATAAAGGATATCAACCGCCACATGGGATTTGTGCAACAGCGCGTAGCCTGCGAGGACCATAAAATAAAGTGCGTACAATTGAATCGTGACCTCAAAATTCCAGATGGTCGGACGATTGAATATCCTTCTCAGGATGACCTCAAGAACAACTAACAAAACGAGTAGCGCAACGGTCCAGTTGAATATCTTTCCTGTCCATTCACTGATGTTGTCTATAACGCCCAAGAGTCTTTTCAATCTGATTCCCTCCAATAAGACGCACGGAAAGACATACTTTTGACGGGTTCGCAGGAAATGCCTCTGTCGGCCTTTGGTCGCTTGACCAAGACATCGGTAGAGGCCATCACATAGCGAATACGAGCCCCCCGGAGACCCTTAGTCTCCTGGGAGGCGTTTTGAATAGCTATTTGGTACAGGCCTTCAGTTCATCAAGATTGGGTGTGGTAAAATTGCGGCCGTGGCTAAAAGGTTGAGAAATGGACCGCCACTGTGACAACTCATTTATAAATTTGTATTGGGAATAAGCGATTTTAGCAAACAATGGGTTGGCTTTTGCTGATTCCACGGTGTGTTTATTGACGATATCCTGAATTTTGTCAAGATCCTCATCTTTCAGCCGAGTAATTTTTATTCCCTTATCCAGGAATTTCTTTGTTGCAATGATATTCTTGAATTCAAAATAGGTATAAGACCATAAGAAATTGGCCATGGCCGCCACCTTCACGATTTCTTTCTGGTCTTCCGTAAAGTTGTCCCATACCTTCTTGTTGATCATCACGCCGAACATGGCGGCTGGCGCGTGCCAGGGAGGGCTAGCCCAATACTCGGTGACCTCTGCCAGTCCCAAGTTCCAGTCGACAGTCGGAGTATTGTACTCGCAGGCGTCTACCACGCCCTTTTCAAGGGCCTGATAGACCTCGGAACCGGCAAGCATGACCTGCACCCCACCGAGATCCTTGAGGACTTTCCCCTGAATTTTACCGCCCATTCGAATTTTTGCGCCCTTGTAATCCGCAAGGGTGGTTATTGCCTTATGCCCCCTTACGCCAGACTCAGCGGAATGAACGCCATGGGGTATGCAGACCAATCCATATTTGCCATAGGCTTCCTGAATGAGTTCAAACCCGCCTGCCTGGTATACCCAAATCATGTAGTCGGTCGCCGTAAGACCCATGGGATGAGAGCCGATGATATTGAATGCCTCATCCTTTCCTGCCCAATAACCGCCCCAGTCCGCGCCCATGGGTATTGTGCCCTGACGGACAGCATCAAAGACCTCGAACGCAGGGACCAGGGTCTCTCCTGGGAAGAACTTGATCTGCAGTTGGTCTCCTCCCAATTCATTTACGAGCTTTACAAAATGTTTGTCGATTTCAATTAATTCGATACCGTCGGACCAGACAGATGTCATCTTGAGTTTCTTTTCTGCAGCGGTTGCGTCAAGAACCCCAAAAATGAAAAGTATGCTCAACATCCACAACAAACACGTTAAAAACGCTTTCTTTTTCATTTTTTCCCCCATCCGTTTTCAATTAAGGTTGAGTTCAAATCCAAACGCTTCCCCGTTTCTTGATTCACCTCCTTCCTATCCAATTCGCAAATCCGCATCTCATGCAACATCCACATCATTCGCTGAACAAAGGACGATGTTACGGATGCCGTTACAGAGCAAGATCGCTGCTCACACTCTTTGCGTCAGCAATTTCCAATCAGATCTAAAAACCTCCCATCCCGAATTGGAGAAGGAAAGGGTCCAATTCACTCGCTAACTGAATTTGCAGGTTATCCCGCCATCGACGACGAGTTGGGTTCCGGTGATGTACTTGGCCTCGTCGGAAGCCAAAAACAGGGCGGCATAGGCCACATCCCAGGCATCCCCCATTTTTTTCATGGGGCACTGTGCGTCACGGATGTTGATCATCTTTTGTATGTCTCCATCCGCATAGGTGTTTTTGAGCGGTTCAACGATCATGGGTGTGTTGAGCAGGCCGGGGAGGATACAGTTGGCTCGGATATTTTTTTGCGCATAATCAAGTGCAATCGTCTGTGTCAACTGAAGAATACCGGCCTTGGTGACACTGTATGCCACGCATGGATAGCCGATGTAACGGATTGCAGAAATGGATGAAATGTTGACAATCGCCCCGCCGCCTTGCTTTTCCATATAGGGAAGGACACATTTACAGGTGAGAAATTGACTTTTGAGGTTAACGGAAAGGATATGGTCCCAGCTCTGCTCACTTGTTTCCACAACACCCCCAACCTCAACAATCCCCACATTGTTGTGCAGGATGTCAATGCGGCCGTAAACATCGATGCACCTTTCGACCAAGGTTTTGACCTGGTCTGAGTCTGAGACGTCCGCTTGATACGCCTTACAATGGCCGCCCTCCTTTTGAATGATTTCCTTTGTTTCCTCTGCCGCAGAAAGGTTCATATCGACGGCAAAGACTTTTGCCCCTTCTCTTGCAAAAAGTACTGCCGTCGCCTTTCCGTTACCCCATCCAGGGCCTACCGATCCGGCGCCTGTCACAATAGCAACTTTATGTAGTAATCGTTCGCCCATGCGATGCATCTCCTCCTCTTTTAGCGGCTTCATCGCCACTGGTCTATCAAAAGGGCCGCCCCCAATAGGTTCCCCCAAAAGCAGCGCATATCAGACTTTGCGCGCCTTGTGCTCCCAGTATTTGGCCCGTAGCTCCCGTTTCAATATTTTGCCGTAATTATTTTTGGGCAGTTCCTTTACAAAATCGATGGACTTGGGCTTTTTATAGCCAGCGATATTGTCCTTGCAAAAGAGAATTAATTCGTCCTCGGTAACCGATGCCCCTTCGACCAAAGCCACCACCGCCTTGACAGCCTCCCCCCATTTAGGATCCGGAATGCCGATCACAGCCACCTCTCTCACTGCAGAATGCCTTACGAGGGCCTCTTCAATCTCTCTGGGGTAGATATTCTCTCCGCCACTGATAATCATGTCTTTGGAACGATCCATGATAAACAGATAGCCCTGTTCATCCATATACCCCATATCGCCGGTATGAAGCCACCCATTCCGGATGGTTTCTTTAGTGGCCGCTTCATTTCGCCAATACCCTTTCATGACCAGATCGGAACGAGTCACAATCTCCCCCATTTCGCCGACAGGAAGCTCCACATCGTCAGGACCAAAAATCTTGACTTCCACATCCGTTCGTTCAATCCCGGCAGACGCAAGCCGTTGCATCTGTTCCTGGGTTCCTTTCAGCACATGATCTCTGTGTGAAAGGTAGGTAATCGTCATGGGAGATTCTGCCTGTCCAAATAGCTGCACAAGACAAGGCCCCAGCTTTGCCATGGCTTCCTTCAGGTCTTCCACCAGCATAGGTGCTCCGCCATAATTGAGGCATCGCAGGGAAGTGATGTCAAACTTGCCCAGTGCTGGGCTTTCGACCATGAGCTTGATCATGGTGGGCGCGGCAAACATATTCGTAATGCGCTGTCTCTCTATCGTCTCAAAAACGAGCGCAGGATCAAACGACTTTGACTCCAAAATGACGTTTGCCGCCCCTTTGGCAATGTTCGGAAGGGCGTAGAGGCCACTTCCATGAGAGAGGGGCGCCGCATGGAGCGCCGCATCGTCAGGGCCGAATCCAGGGCACATATCGGCATAGAAATTCATTGTCATGGCTAGCAGGTTTCGGTGGGTCAACATGGCTCCCTTGGGCATCCCCGTTGTCCCCGAGGTGTAAAAAAGCCAGGCTGTATCATCGGGGTGAACGTCTACATCCATAAACCGATCCGATTCGGCTGAGAGAACCGTCTCGTAATCCATAAGTCTGCCGTTTGCACCGGAGAGCGTGATAAGATGTTCGACGTTCGGTATCGAAGAACGGATCTCATAAATGGCATCATTGAATTCAGGAGAGAGAATAACCACTCTGGCACATGAGTGATCGATAATGAAAGCAAACTCTTTGGGGTGAAGACGAAAGTTGATGGGGACCGCACTACAGCCTGCCTTGAAGGCAGCAAACATGGACTCAAGAGTTTCGGGGTAATTGTATTGCAGCACTGCGACATGGTCGCCCTGGCGGATTCCCAATCTCTTAAGGGCATTGGCTAAACGGTTGGCCCGGGAGTTGAATTCCTGATACGACAGCCGCTTAAGCCCCTGCACAATGGCCAGATTATCTGAAAACGTGCGCGCCGATTTGGTCAACATTGCGCCTATATTCATTTTTTCACCCCTTTTGCGTTGGCATGGTTTCTGACGTAAAGCTACCTCATGACCCAACCCCCATCCACATTCAGGACCTGTCCGGTGATGTAGTTGGAAGCATCCGACGCAAGGAACAGAATGGCTTCTGCGATGTCCTCCGGTTCCCCCATCCGGGCGATGGGCAGGTCCTGGACGCGGTAGTCATATCCCTGGGTCATTTCTGTCTGACATGCCCCGGATGCAACGGTGTTGACATAAATGCCATCCTTTGCCACCTCCTTGGCAATCCATTTTGTCAATGCAATAACGCCGCCTGATCCTGCGGAATAGGCAGGCCCTGAACGACCGCTGATCTGGTCAGACATATTTTTAGGATTGGAAAGGACACCCCCTATGGTGCCACTGATGGAACTCACATTGACGATTTTGCCATATTTTTGATCTTTCATATGGGGATATATGGCTTGAATGCATAGGAATGTGCCCTTGAGAATCACATCAATGACCCTGTCCCAGGTAGCTTCCGATGTTTCCAGCAGGGTATCCCGGTGAAGAATGCCGGCATTGTTGATGAGAATGTCGATATGCCCAAGGAATTTTACCGCCTCAGTTACCATACGCTTTACATCAGGGGATGCTGCCACGTTTGCATTAATTCCGAAAGACTCACGGCCCACTCTTTGGATCATATCAACTGTTTTCTGTGTGGAAACGATATCGGCCACAGCCACATTAGCGCCTTCTCTCGCCAATACCAATGCGGTTGCTCTGCCAATACCCTTTGCTCCCCCGGTCACAAGGGCATTGCGACCCTTTAGATCAATTGGTCCGCTGATCAATTTTCTTCTCATTCGTTTCTCGTATTCACTTGGGCATCTTACTTTTGTGGTCGCTCCCTCCATGTGCCACACCGCATTTCTTCCAGAGAGACTCCAAGGTCGTAGGTGGGACCATTATCGTGATTCGGGAGAAGGCCGGGCATTGAGCTCTCCCCCCATGTCATTTCATAACCGAACAGTCTAAGGTTGTAAATCACCCCATGGGGTAGAAAACAGTCACACAAAAGGGTGATGGAAAACAGACGGGGGTGCTGGCCGGAGGATCCTCCCGCTAAGCGATAAACGATTCTCTTTTAAAAGGCCATTACAGTTTCGGCGGGAATAAGGCCATTCCGCTGTGCCCGGGGCAGAAACCGAGACCTTCATACGAAGGCTGGTCGAAGCGCAAAACACATGTTTTTCGATGGGTTGGCTGACCGATTATTTCTATCTCTACCCCAAGCCGGCTATTTGGGCAGGTAAACAAGCCCCTCTTTGAGTGCCGAATTAATAGCTTGTGACCGGGTGGACACTCCAAGTTTCTGGTATATGTTCTTCAGATGTGACTTGACCGTATCTAAAGAGAGAAAAACAGATTTTGCGATCTGTTGATTGGATTTACCGTCTACCACGTACTCAAGAATTTCCAGTTCCCTCTGAGAAAGCGTCGTCCGTGAACCCATCTGTTCAGATCGACGGGCCTCTTTCAACTGCTGGAACACCTTCCCCGTTACCGAAGGATCGATGTATGAATCGCCTTGGAGTACCAGACGTAAAATCCTGACCAAATCTCCTTTCTTGACGTTTTTAAGAACATAACCGTCGGCCCCAGCCTTGATCGCCTCAATAACATATTCTTCGTCATCATAATTCGTGAGCAGAACAACCTTGATGTGCGGTCTGCGTTGTTTGATCAGGCGTGCAGCTTCAATGCCGCCGACACCCGGCATTTTGAGATCCATCAAGACAACATGAGGATTATGTTCATCAATAATTTCAAGGCATTCAAGGCTTGACGAAGCCCCGCAAACCACACGGATATCACCTTCCAACTCCAAGAGGGCCTTTAACCCTTCTCTGACAATAACATGATCGTCAACAACTATCACTCTGATTTCCGCCATTACGTCTTCATCCAAGTATAGCAAAGGATATTAGAAATTTGGGACCTCTTGCCCCAATGAGGTTTCAAGTTTCGGTTTTCGGGTTAGGATGTGGAGCGTCCGACCCCGACCGAATGAACACCCAATGACCATTGAATGCCTACTGAGTGACCCATGAAGGATCAAACGGCCAAAAAGGCCGAAACCTTCATTTCTTAAAGGTTTCCTGCAACATGTTTGTCAGTTGCGAGGCGCAAAGGTCTATAGGGGGGCGGTTACCATAATCCGGCACCCATTCCCGCGCTTTGAGTCAATGATGAACTGTCCACCTAAATCTTCAGCTCTTTCACGCATGGTCAACAGCCCCATGCCTGAATCGCTGAAATGCTGAGTATTGGGATCGCAGGCCAATCCTCGGCCATTGTCGCTTATAAGCAGACATAACCAATTTCTGCTGTCAATCTTCAAGGAGATACTGACGTGTGAAGCCTGGGCATGCTTGTAAATATTACGAAGGGCTTCCTGACAGATCCGATAAAACCCAATCCCAACATCTGGACTCACGCTAAGCGTTTCTGGACATTCAAGGTCAACGGCCAGCCCGGAATCCTCTTTGAAACTGGCGATCGCCTTTTTAAAAGCAGCGACAATCCCCAGATCATCCAATATTTTCGGCCTCAGCTCACTGATAATGCTACGGGATTTTCGTAATGCCCCGTTGACATCTTTCACGAGGCGATTCAATTCCTCTTCAAGCCTCGGCAAATCCTTATTTATGAGGGCCTGGCAAAGGAGGGCTTTATAACCGATTGCCGTGAGGGACTGGGTAATGGTGTCATGGATATCCGCTCCAATTCTCTTTTTTTCCTCTTCCTGCACGCAGATGAGTCTTCCCGTCAAATCATGTAATTCCTCCTTTTTCCGGGCCAATTCGGACACCATAAGGGAGTTTGCCAGGACAGCCCCGGTGAAGTAGGCAAACTGATATAATAGATTTTTGTCAAACCTCTGAAACTTGAAAATCCTGCCTTGACTGTGAACGAAGAAAAGGCCCGTAACGTCAGAATCGCTCGTACGGATGGGAATACAGATGACTTTGAAGCTCTCCTGTGCCAGGTCCTCTGAAAAAGGAACCGTGTTTCCGTTGACATCAATCGCCATGGCCGTGTTGTTATGAATAACCTGAAGGGCTGTCTTTTCAACAAATTCCGGGGAAGGCTGAACACCGATTAGTTTTCCTTCCCTCCATCCATCTTTGTCATCATTTCTGACATAAGGGACCATGAAAGAACCATGGAGGCCAAAAATCTCGAATATGCCCTGGTTGGCACACGCCCGAAGTTCCTCTTCTTGAAAAGTGCATATCGCTCTTGCGGCATAGCGA
>JAWOIH010000361.1:0-3310 GCA_046484725.1 Candidatus Desulfacyla sp.
GATTACGGTAAAGAATCGAACGAAATTGTCTCGTCATGCAGGCTTTCATGGCGCCTTGCCGGACCCCTTGAGGTTTGGTCGCCAACATGGTTCAAAGGGACATCGAATGCCATTGCGATGGGGTCGAGCAAACCACGCCGCTGCTCCTGGCGCCTCAAGTATAATGAAATATTCTCTGATTTCCAAATTTCTTTTGAAGTGAGAGGAGACCGATCCGAAAAGCGCCTTTTACTCGATGAGGTGGTCCGTCTCATCAGGATAACACGGCTTCCTCCACTGTGCCGCTCGCAGGGTCGAATCCTTTTGTCAAGGTCTGCATGCTCAAGACCAGCATTCGGCACGATTGGGTAAAGAGCCGGTTGGCCATGAGCAGCCGGGTGACCTCCTGTTCACGGATGATTCCGCCGGCAACCGAACTGGAGCAGGATCGAATGAATCGCCTGTCCGCCTCCTCAACCGATTCAAAAAAGCGGTCCAACCCGTCTGTCGCCGCTTCGCCTTCGGCCGGTTGGGTCACCGTCTCGACCACGCCCCACAGCTTCTCCAGCCGCTCTTTGAAATGCCGATAGGCTTCGAGCATGAAGGGATTGTCGTCCCTGCCGATATCTTCAACCTCATTCAGCAGTTCATAGAAGTTCCGGGTTGCATTCATGGTGCTGCGACTGGAACGTATCACCGCCTCCAACTGAACGGCCTCCTGTTCGTCAAGCTCATATGCCTGTACCCGGGCGTAAAAAGCGAATATTTCCGCATGCAAACGGCCCAGGTCCGCATAAGTGATGGCATTCCCCGGCTTCGACCCTTTCCCGTATTGCCCGGCGGATGGCGCTTTCGGCCTTGGACCGAGCCCATACCTGGCAGCAATATACCGGATTGACAAGGATAACTGATTCAGCACTTCCTTACGCAAGGCCGCGATGGCCGCCTCCGGCACCTGGGGCGTGGTGTTGGGGATATACCGGGTCAGGATCGTTTTCCTTTCGGGAAACAGCCGGGGCAGGACATTGGCGATGGCGGGAATCAAGGGGAAGAAAAGGATCACCCCCAGGATATTGAACTCCGTATGAAAAAGGGCGATGCCCAAAACCGCATTATCTGCCAGACCAAAAACATCATGCACCGTCCAGGATATCACGGGGAGGGCTGCCAGGGCCGCCAGGGCCGTTCCCACCTTAAACACCAGAGAGCTGAATGCAACCTGTTTCTTGACCGGTATCCCGCCGACAGACCCGAGGAGGATGGTGACCGTGGTTCCCACATTGGCGCCGATGACCATTCCCGCACCCTGTCTGAAGTCGATAATGCCCGAAAAAAGGGTGGTCAGAATCACGGCGATCGTTGCAGAGCTGGATTGCATGATCGCCGTCAGTACAATGCCGGCAAGGACATAGACCCAGAGTCCCAGGTCCGGCAAAGACCCCAGATCGACGGCGGCGGCAAGGGCTTCCACGCTTGTTTTCATGAAATCCAGGCCGAGGAATAGGAAACCGAACGCAGCCAGAAGCTTGCTGATATTGACATACCGTTTCGATCCGGCCAGGAAGATCAACCCAAGCCCGCCGATGCCGATAAGGGGTAAGGCAAAGGCATCGATCTTGAATTTGAACCCGAACACCGCAACGATCCAGGCCGTGACCGTCGTGCCGACCATGGCGCCCATGATGACCGCAATGGCATTGACCAGGGCCATGAGTCCGGCCCCCACAAAGGCCAGAACCATCAGGGAGACTGCGGAACTGCTCTGCATAACGGCCGTGGTGACAACCCCGGCGATCAGGCCCCTGACGCGTGTGCCGGTAAACCGGCGGATCATTGTTTTGAACGAACGACCGGCCAGCAGCTTGATGGATTCTTCCATCATGAACATGCCGAAAAGAAAAATACCTAATCCGGCCAGAAATTTCCATCCGTCAAACAAGTGCGCGATCCCTCCAATAGGGTTCAGAGTTCCTGTAACCGTTCACGGGTTAAGGGTTCAACATCCCCCCATTCACGCTTCAATTTTCATTTTCCATTCTTCATTTTTAAGCCAGATCCGCCCGTAAGGCGGAAGTGTAAGATGCAAGGCATCTCCCTCCGCCTGATATTTTCTGCCGGAGAGAAGGTCATGGCATCGGCCGTTGCAAAGCCCGATCTCCTCTACAGGGACCGTAAGCCCCAACGTTTCCCCTGTAACGCCGGTGAGGGTCAGGATGGCCTCATCTTTCTCAGGGGATCTTCGAAGCAGGGCGAACACCCGGGGCGAAAGGTGCAGGACCTTTTGTCCTCCGCCTGGGTGAAATGACTTCTCCCTTCGCCGAACCAGGAGCTGTTCCCTCCCTCGGCTAACCAGGAGGGAGAGTTTCGAGGCTGGATCCTTCAAGGTCCTTTCCACCTCCCAGGCGTCAATGATTCCCCGGTTCAGGTCCCGATTGACCCCCGACGCCTTGGCGGCCCCGTAGTCGTTGGCGGTCCCCAGGGCCCCGTGGAGATAAATTCCCGGCACCCCCCCCAGGACCAGCGCGATGGCCCGGGAGGCCAGATATCGGTCGATCTGAAGATCGAGACTCTCTTCTTCACTCTCCGGGTTCAGGGCGCTCCACCAGGTGGTGTTGATCTCGTAGGGCTCCTCGGCCCCGTCTTCCGTCGTCTTATAGGATACGAAGGCCCCTTTCTTCCGGGCCCTGTCCACCAGGAGTTGAATGTCCTTTGGGGGCAGAAAACCCCGCGCGCCCTGGAGTCCGATGCCGTCATGGGTATCCAGGATATTGAGAAAGGCCGTCTGGTCCGAGGGGGGGTGCAGGTCCCCGACCCATTGAGAAAGGGCCTCGGCATCTCCGGTGTAGAAGGCATGAAGAACCAGGGGGGGGAGGGCGAAGTTGTACACCATGTGTGCCTCGTCGCGTCCGTTGCCGAAGTAGGAGATGTTTAGATGATGGGGGACATTGGTTTCGGTGACCAGGGCAACCCCGGAGGCTGCAAGATCCACCACATCACGCAGGAGTTTGACGATCTCATGGGTCTGGGGGAGATGCACGCTTTCGGTTCCGGGCTCCGCCCAGATATAGGTCACCGCGTCCAGGCGGAGGAGATCCGCGCCTTTGCGGACGTAAAAGAGAATGCTCCCCAACACCTGCAGAAGAACGGCGGGGTTTCGGAAATTCAGGTCCACCTGATCCGGGGAGAAGGTGGTCCATATGAATCGAGGCCCATGGATGGTCTCGTAGCGGGTGAGAATATCCGAGGTCCTGGGCCGGAAGATCTTGCGACGGTGCTCTTCCGTAAGGTCATCAGGGGACTCATAGGCGATGAAAAAATTTCTGTAGGCCGG
>JAWOIH010000379.1:0-3994 GCA_046484725.1 Candidatus Desulfacyla sp.
CCAGATCAACCACCGGCGTTGACTTCAAGGTTCCCCCGAATGCCCCTACGGGCGTCCTAACCCCAGAAACAATCACCACATCTTTCATCATTTCATCTCCTATTCCTTAAATTCCATCCGTAGATTACCCCGATGAAATAGCAAACCAAAAAGCATTTCATGGGGCAGGCGCAGATTTACGCAGATTATTAAAAGATGCCTCAGATACGTTTATCCCTCTTTATCCCTCATTGTAAACGACCAGGGTGACCGCCTCTCCGCCCCCCAGGCAGAGGGAGGCCTCCCCGATCTTCGCCCCGGTATCTTTCATGGCATAGATGAGGGTGGTGAGGACCCTGGCCCCGCTCGCCCCGATGGGATGCCCGATGGCCACAGATCCCCCGTGGATATTGACCTTCTCAGGGTCAATCCCCAATTCCCGGTTAATGGCCACGGAAGAGGTGCTGAAGGCCTCATTGATCTCGTGCAGGTCCACATCCCCCACCTTGAGCCCGTCCTTGGCCAGGACCTTGGGAATGGACAGGATCGGCGCCACCAGGACATATTTCATATCGATGCCGGATGCGCCCCGTGCCCCGATTCGGACCAGGGGCTTGCATCCCAACTGATCCGCCTTGTCCCTCGACATCACCACCAGGGCAGAGGCCCCGTCGCTGATCTTGGAGGCGTTTCCCGCGGTCACCAGGCCGTCCTTCTTAAAGGCGGGCCGCAGCCTGGCCAATGCCTCCATGCTGGTCCTGGGTTTTCTCAACGGGATTTCGTCCACATCGAATATCTTGGGATCCCCCTTCCTTGAAGGGATCTCCACAGGGACGATTTCATTCTTGAACTTGCCCCCCTCTATGGCCTTCCATGCCTTTTCGTAGGATCCCATGGCAAATGCGTCCGTGTCCTCCCGGCTCACGCCATACTTCTCAGAGACCAGTTCCGCGCTGATCCCCATATGAAAGTCATTCACATGGTCCCACAGGCCGTCATGGACCATCCCGTCAATCAACTGGCCGTTGTTCATGCGGTACCCGGTCCTGGCCTTATCGAGCATATAGGGGCAGAGGTTCATGTTTTCCTGTCCGCCCGCCACAACCACCTCCGCATCGTTGCACTGAATCGCCTGGGCCGCCAGCATGACTGCCTTCAGGCCGGATCCGCACACCTTGTTCACGGTAATGGCCCCCACCTCCCAGGGGAGCCCGGCCCGGACCATGGTCTGCCTGGCCGGGTTTTGTCCCAGGCCATGGGGGAGGACGCTCCCCATGATCACCTCATCCACCTGATCGTCCTGAATGCCGGCCCTTTTGATGGCCTCCCTGATGACAAGCGCGCCAAGATCTGTAGCGGAAACCGTACTGAGCGATCCGGCAAAGTCTCCCACCGCTGTCCTGCACGCACTGACAATAACCACTTCTCTCATAAATATTCCCCTTTTCTGGATTCTGGATTCCCGGTTCCGGATGCACATTCATGTCACGTCTTGAGCGGGAATACCAGGCTTATCAAAAACGATTCAACGCCTCTGGAATTCAACTCATCTCTTATATTCAAGGAACGCTTTTTAAGTCAAGACAAATTAGCCCTAAGTCGCCACCTGACAATTTTCTTGACAAATCTGAGGATTAGCAGCTAATCAATACAAATGATAATTGCGCAAAAATACCATGAATCATGAGGAGCAAAGCGATGAACCCGATTGCAGAGGAATTGAACCAGGTCATCCGGGCAGGCAACGAGCATATCTATGGAACGCTGTCAGAAGTAGGGAAAAACCTCTTCTTTCCAAAGGGGATCCTTTCCCAGGGCGCCGAGGCAAAGGAAAAGGCCCATAAGTTCAACGCCACCATCGGAATGGCCACTGAAAAAGGAAGGACCATGCACCTCCCCTCGGTGATGGCCATGCTGCATGAGATCGAGCCGGAGGAAGCCCTCACCTATGCCCCCTCTTTCGGCATCCCCCTCCTCCGCCAGGCCTGGCAGGAGGAGTTGTTGAGAAAGAATCCCTCTCTGAAGGGAAAAAAGATCAGTCTGCCGGTCGTCTCTCATGCCATTACCCACGGCCTCAGCGTGGTGTCGGACATGTGGGTGGACCCGGGCGATACCATCATCCTCCCTGACAAGATGTGGGGCAATTACAACCTGATATTTTCCGTCCGCAGGGGGGCGCGCATTGTCACCTATCCGCTCTTTGACGGCCACGGGGCATTCAACCTGAGGGGATTCGAGGCCTGTGTTGAGGGCGAGGCTGCATCCGCCAAAAAGATCATCGTGATCCTCAATTTCCCCAACAATCCCACCGGCTATACGGTCACCCCCCGGGAGGCCGATAAGATTGCGGATATCCTGCGCAAGACCGCAGGAAAGGGCGTCCGGGTCCTCGCCCTGACCGACGATGCCTACTTCGGTCTCTTTTACACCGACGATGCCCTGAAAGAATCGATCTTCACCCGGCTGATCGGCCAGGACCCCAGACTCCTCACCATCAAACTGGACGGGGCAACCAAGGAAAACTACGTCTGGGGCCTGCGGGTCGGTTTTATCACCTACGGCGCCACACTTACAGGGGAAGCGAGGCCGGTTTATGAGGCCCTTGAAAAAAAGACCGCGGGCGCGGTCAGGGGATCCATATCCAATGCCTCCCGTTTGGGCCAGGAGATCGTTCTCAAGTCCCTGAAGGCAGATTCCTATTTATCGGAAAAGGAGGATAAGCTCGGGATCATGCAGGATCGGGCCCAGGAGGTGATGCGCGTCCTCTCCGATTCCAGGTTCCGCGACGTCTGGGAACCCTATCCCTTTAATTCAGGATATTTCATGTGCCTGCGGCTCAAGACCGTCGATGCGGAAGCGCTCCGGGTCCATCTCCTCGACACCTACGGGATCGGGCTCATCTCACTGGGCCCGACCGATCTGCGCGTGGCCTTTTCCTGCCTGGAAAAGGAAGACACCCGGGAACTCTTTGACACGCTGTATCGAGCGGTCAAGGAGCTGGAGGCGTGAGACCCCGAGGCGAATTCATAAGAGAAAAGAGCTCTTCCCAGGTGGAAATCTCTGACCCCCTTATCCACCGTCATGGGTCGTGAGCATGACTGTGAGCCTTGCAGGCTATGGGATCCCATGCTGTTGGTCTCAATGCTTAAAATGATGCGTTGGCATCATTTAAAAAGATGCCATGATGATAGCATGAGAATAACGCTATCCATAGATGATGATGTGATCGAACGGGCACGGGCTGTGGCATCCACGAGGATTCCCAGTGATCCTCGTGGATGCCAATATAATGAACCTTCCCTCCCGGGCTTTCCATAGATCTCCGCCTCAAAATGTCTCTACCCTTCTCCTGTCGCGCCTCTTTCGAACCAGCACCCCGCTACATAAAGACGGGGTACGGGGTTTTTGTTTCTGTGGCGCCTGACAACACATATTGGCAAAGGTGCGTTTCTGGACCGACCCCAATTCACCAAAGTCAACAACGTCCGCCCCATCATAATGGCGCTTATCTGCTATTGGCAATAATGCCACACAATATCTTTGATCTCAACCAAAATAGTCCTCTAAAGGATTTCGTTATTGAAAGGGAAAAATGTCGATTATGACCGGTTACCTTAGTTTTTCTTAATGGTTAAAAGCGACTGGAAAGGATCAAGATATGAAGATTAGGCTTCGTGAGCCACAGGAGCTGCCAGCTCGCCCTAATAAACAGCACCCATTCGATCTGCTCCTGCGGCAGATCGGTTTCTCAGGCGGCCAACGATAGCACTCCCTTTTCGATCTCCGGGTACAGGGCGTTGATTTCGCCCTGGATGTCGATAGTCCCTTTGAGGGCCGTGACGATCCGGCAGTAGGTGCGGACGTCGTCCAGGTCGAGACGCCGTTCCCGCCGGTCCTTGAGCCACTTCTCGCAGACCTGGTATCCGCCGATGCGATAGGTCCATACGGACTCGGGCACGGGGGCGAAATGCTGGGCCGCATTGATATGCACCCGCTGCTCAGCCGGATCATATCG
>JAWOIH010000482.1:0-3533 GCA_046484725.1 Candidatus Desulfacyla sp.
CGGGGACGGGTGGGCCTATGACATCGGTTACGGGGGCCTCGATCACGTGATCGCCTCGGGACAGGACGTCAACATCCTCGTTTTGGATACCGAGGTCTACTCCAATACCGGGGGCCAGTCTTCCAAGTCGACGCCCACCGGTGCTGTGGCCAAATTCGCGGCAGGCGGCAAGCCGACCCGGAAAAAGGACCTGGGTCAGATGGCCATGACCTACGGATATGTCTATGTGGCATCGGTGGCCATGGGGGCCAACAAGAACCAGCTCCTGAAGGCGGTGCGGGAAGCGGAAAGCTATCATGGTCCCTCTCTGATCATCGCCTATTCTCCCTGCATCAACCACGGCATCAATATGGGCCTCAGCCAGGAAGAGGAGAAGCGTGCCGTGGAGGCGGGGTACTGGCTTCTGTACCGCTATGATCCCAGGCTGAAGGACGAAGGGAAGAACCCCCTGATCCTGGATTCCAAGGAACCCACCGGCGATTTCAAAGAGTTCCTCATGGGCGAGGTGCGTTACTCCTCCCTGACCCGGACCTTCCCCGAGCATGCGGAGACCCTCTTTCAAAAGGCCGAGGCCGATATGCGAGAGAGATACGCAGCCTACAAACGGATGGCCGCGGACGGCGCCGAAACTGTAAGCGCTGCCGAATCGGAGGGGTAGGGCGGCATTGGCAAAATCATTTGGGACAAAATAATTAAAAACTTGAATGTGTAGAGCGTTTCACGCGAGGAAAGGGCCTCTTTTTCAGGGGCCTTTTTCTGTCGCTATTTTGGAAGCATCGACCCTTCGTGTCTTTGTGCCTCCGTGTGAGACTTTTCCATGTTCCGGGTGAACCGGGTGAGGATGACCGCTATGAGAAAAAAGGAAAAGGAAATCCAGGATCGCGCTGAGATCGAGGCGGTCATCCGAAAGGCGGAGGTCTGTCGGCTCGGGCTGTCAATGGACAACCGGCCCTATATCGTCCCCCTCAATTTCGGGTTTGAGGGAAATTGCCTCTATTTTCACACGGCCCAAGCCGGCAAGAAAATGGACATGATCCGGCAGAACAACGCCGTCTGCTTTGAGATGGATGTGGACGGTCATGTGGTCCGCTCGGAAAACCCCTGTGACTGGTCCATGAAGTACCGGAGCGTGGTGGGATACGGGACCGCATCCCTGTTGACGGATGCGGAGGAAAAAAGGCGGGCACTGGATGTTATTATGGAGCATTATTCAGGACGACCGGGTGAATACCCCGAAAACCTGGTAAATCGGCTGGCGATCATTCAAGTGGACATCGACAGCATGACGGGTAAAAGGTCGGGAACCTGACATGCCCCCTTGGACATTTAAAAATTAAAGGAAGTCTAAGTTGTTATGAACACCATACTGGTTGAAATCGTGGCGCCGATGCTGTCCACCCTGGAGATACGTTCCCGGGGATACGGTCTCGTCTCCGATTCTCTGGGATTGAACGGCAAATACCGCAGTGCATCCGTGAATGAATATCCTGACGATTGGAAGGAAGCGACAGACTATCTGACGCAATGGGTGGCGGAGATCTCCCGGCTCTACCGGCACCGCGTACGGATCGCCATTATCGACGCGCAGTCGCCTTTAGGATTCTGGAAGCAGCTGCGGCACCGGGTCTTCCGGTTTCCGGCCTTTATCGTTGACAGGGAAAAAACCTACATCGGCTGGGATTACAAGGAATTGGAGACTATTATCGACGACCGCATCCACAGGCGATGGTAGGCTGATAAGCTGCTAAGCGGGTGTCGGGCTCAACAGCTGAATACCTTAACAGCTCAATAGCTCAGCACCTCAAGCGGCTCACGCCTCACGCCTTGGACCTTGTGCCTGGCGCCTAAACGGGAAACAGCGACGCCGACAGCTTGCTCACCATATCCATGCCCCTTACCTCGTTCTCAAAGAGGGGTATCTCGCCGCGGACATTTTCAAACAGATCGTAGACGTCTTTTTTGTACCGGTCCTGCATCTTGATGCGATTCCGGACAAAATCCGCCGATGCATCTCCCACGTCGGATGTGTCGATGACCTCGTTGATGATAACACCGCCGATAGGGATGCCGAAATCCTGGAACCACCCGATAAAACGGCGGATCACGGCAATGGGGAGGGATTCAAGAAGCGTGACGAAAAAGAAGGCGCTCTTTTCCTTATCGGTCAGGATCACGCGCATCTGTTCGATCCGGTCCCGAAAGGTCGTCAAATAGTCCAGGAGGGGGTCCTCTTCCTCCTCCACCTTCTTTTTCCTGAATGACAGGCTCAGCCGCATGGTTTTGGCGTCATCGCGGCTCTTCATCATCTTGTCCACCCAGAGGCCGTACACCTTGGACATGCCCAGGAGTCTTCTGGCATTTGCCGTGGGCGCGGTGTCAAAAACGTAAAAGTCAAAGGCCCCGTCGAATATGATATTGATCATATTTTCAAACATGGCCGATTCCTCGAAGGCCGGGTTCATGGTGGCGGATTCGATAAAATCTTCGGCCTTGGTAGGGATATCGGCAAACTTCAGAAACCAGCTTATTTTCTCACGAATCTCGGTCTTTGATTTTTCGATGGTGTCTTTCGTATCGATCTCCTGGACATAAAAGGTGTCTGTCCCCGGCATCAACACCGGCCTGCCGAAGACATCCAGCTGAAACAGGTTCGAGAGGCTGTGAACCGGATTGGTGGATGCAAGTAGGGTCCGCTTTCCCTGTCTGGCCATCCACAGGGCCACTGCGGCCGCCACGACGGTTTTTCCGACGCCGCCCTTTCCCCCAAAGTAGATGTACCGCATATCCGGGTGTTCTCTAAAAAAATCCGTCATCGTATTTTTCATGACAATTTCTCCTCAAACATCACTTCAGCAAGTCTCCTGATGGTGTCAAGACCCTTTATCTCCGAATCAAATTCCGGGACCTTAGCCAGAACAGACGCTCCCAGTTTGTCATCGATCATCTTGAGCGCCCCGGCCTGCATCTCAATCCGGTTTTTGAGGTATGGCGGGATGTTCTCTTTCAACAACGCCCTGTCGATCACCCGGTTGACCAGATAGCCCGCAAGGGGGACGTCATATTTGGCAAAAAGCCCTGCGGCCTTTTCCGTATCCTGAATGATCATTTCTTCAGGGGTCAGCACAAAGAAAAATGCGGTCTTCTTGGTGTCGGTCATGATCTTGGAAGAGGCGCCGATCCGCTCCTTGATATACATCAGCTCATTGTATATCTGGTCCTCTTCGGATTCCTCTTCCCGCTTCATGGTGGAAATGGCCTTATCGTATTCGCGCATCTGTTCCCTAAGCCCGGTAATTTTCTCCAGCCATGCGTCATAAATAGATGCCATGCTCAGGTAATAGAGGGCGTGGCCCAGGGGGCGAACGTCAGGAACAAGCGCGACGCCGGATCGGGCTCGTCGGCAGCGATCGTCGCGACCAGGTCGACGCGCTTGTCCCCGGACAGGAACCGGCCGTCGCGCAGTGCCATGTCGAACGAACCCAACTCGGCGACGTACGTGGCCGTCACATCGCCGCGCACGAGCACAAGCGGCC
>JAWOIH010000045.1:0-7098 GCA_046484725.1 Candidatus Desulfacyla sp.
CGTCCTTAAGGGGCTGGAGGTACGGCACAACGTCGAGCCCATAGCTGTTTTTCCCGATCCTGTCTGCCTGGTAAACAATAAGAACACAATAGTAGCTGATCAGTATCCTCAGTCGCAACGGCCGTCGGAACAGATAGCACCTCCCCCCGGCGGTATTGAGAAAAAATCCTGCATATCGATAGGTTACATCGAATGTCGGGCGCACGTTTTTAGGATTGGGACAGTCCTTCCCCAACATGAGCCACCGGTAGAAGGTCTCCAGATTGAACTCCATGGTGTCGCGCTCGTTTTCGATAACCGCTTTGATGACGCGCAAATCCTTCCCTTCCAGGGCGCGGGAGAAGAAATAGATATTCGCCAGCAGCGTGGTCGGCTGAATTCCCTCCCCGGCCGGCTGCGGCGGGTGGGCCGACAGTTTTGTGATGATTTGGGCAAAATAGGAATAGGCGTCCTTTTCCAGTTTGAATCGTTGAAAATACGCCTTTCCGTCTAAGGAGTGAAAAAAATCCGATACCTGCTGATCGATGAGGTTGAAGTACTTCCCCTGACCCGGCACTGTTTCTTTGGCCGGCGGAGCGCTCTCTGCCTTTACAAACAGCTCTTCTATGGGTCCACGGGCCGCCACTTCAGATGACTCGGAAGTTTTTCTGCCCTCAATTGGAAACCTTTCAGAAACCGGACCCACAGGGCCGTCAGGCCCTGTCTGTCCCGGCGCCCCGGCGCTGCCGCCGGTTCCTTCCCCCGCACGCCCCTGGACCCCGCCGGAGACGTCCCCTTTCCGATCGGGAGATATCTCTCCGGCTGTCAGGGTCTTTTCAGTCTCCGGGCCGGTTTTCATGTACCAGTAGTATCCAAGGCCTGCCAATATGACGACAGATGGAACGATCCACCACCAGATGCGGCTTCCCATATTCTTGGCCATGCCATTTTCTCCTGCAAGTCAGTTGAGTCCCGCTGCTGGAAGCGGGATTGAGCTGTTAAGCTGTTGAGCTGTTGAAGCTTGCCAGCTTATGGGCTTATCAGCCATCAGCTATCCGTCATCCGATACTTCTCCTGCCCTTCCTGATAGAGATCGTTTCCGAGGGTGTCGTTGACCACCACAACCGGAAGCTTTTCCACCATCAGCTCCCGGATCGCCTCCGGCCCCAACTCATCATAGGCCACCACCCGGGCCGCCTTGACGGCCTTTGCCATGAGGGCGCCCGCGCCGCCGACGGCGGCCATGTAAACGCCCTTGTACCGCACCATGGCCTCTATGACCTCTTTTGAACGTCTGCCCTTGCCGATCATCCCCTTGAGACCCAATTCAAGGAGTCTGGGTGCAAACGGGTCCATCCGGTAGCTCGTGGTAGGCCCGGCGGCCCCAATGACCCGGCCCGGCGGGGCCGGAGAAGGGCCCACGTAATAGATGACCTGTCCCTCGATCGGGATAGGCAGATCTATTCCCGCCTCTATCAACTCCAGCAGTCTCCGGTGGGCGGCATCTCTGGCCGTGTAAACGATTCCGGTGATGGTAACGCGGTCCCCGGCCCTGAGGGGTTCAACGTCTCCAACAGAGAGCGGGGTTGTCAGATGATGTTCGGTATCCATAAGCTTCTCCGTGAGCCTTTGATTAAGGTGAAAGCTCAAGGCTGAAACGATCCCAGCATAAAGACCGGCGGTCAGAGGTCGGAGGGGTCAGAAAAACCTGCAACGAGTAACCCGTATCCAGTATCCAGCATCAAATACCCAGTCTCCGGATCAAAGAACGATCTCCACATGCCGGCTCGCGTGGCACTGGATATTGACAGCCAACGGAAGACTGGCGATGTGGCAAGGCATCATCAGGATATGAACGGCCAAGGACGTGACCCTCCCGCCCAGACCCTGGGGTCCGACCCCTGTCCTGTTGATTTCCGTCAGGAGTTCCTGTTCCATCGGGTCCAACCGTGGATCCGGGTTGGGGGTCCCCAACGGCCGAAGCAGGGATTTTTTGGCCAGGATGGCCGACTGTTCGAAATTTCCGCCGATGCCCACGCCGATAATGGTCGGCGGGCAGGGATTGGGGCCCGCCTCGGCCACGGTCTGCACGATCTTTTCCTTGATCCCGGCCCATCCGGCAGCAGGCGGGAGCATAAAGAGGCGACTCATGTTTTCGCTCCCCCCGCCCTTGGGCACCACCCAGATTCTGAGGTGATCTCCGGGGACAAGGCTGAGGTGGACAATAATCGGGGTGTTGTCTCCGGTATTCTTCCGGGTAAAGGGATCGCACACGGATTTTCGGAGATATCCTTCCTCGTATCCTTTGCGGACCCCTTCTTCAAGGGCCCGGTAAAGGTCTCCGGTGACCATCACCCCCTGGCCCAGTTCCACAAAGAGAACGGCGACGCCGGTGTCCTGGCATATGGGGATCCTTTCCTCCCTGGCGATCCTGGCGTTTTCGAGGAGCTTTTTCAGGATGTCCTTGCCCACCTCGGATGCTTCATCGTCCACTGCCCGTGTCAGGGCCTCCACAACGTCGGCGCCTAATTCAATATTGGCCCGTATGCAGGCATCTCTGACCGCATCCACAATGGTCCGGACGGGTATTTCTCGCATGGGCGCCTCCCTTTCGGAGTTCAAATTCGTTTGGCAAATAGTGATAGATAGAGTAAATATAAAAAAAACGACTTTAAAATGCAAACAAATATGATTTTCGGTTGAGAGGTCCGCCCATGAAAATTCTTCTCACAAATGATGACGGGATTCATGCGCCCGGGCTCTTCGCTCTCTATGATGCCTTGAAGTCGGATCATGAGATCCATATCGTGGCCCCTGAAACAGAGATGAGTGCGGTGGGACATGCCATTACCCTCACCTCGCCCATCCGGGTCCAGGCGGTTCGGAAAAACGGCCTCTTTTTCGGCCATGCGGTAAAGGGGACGCCGGCCGATTGCGTCAAGATCGCGGTGCAGGAACTCCTGGACGCCCCCCCCGATGTGGTCCTGTCGGGGATCAATGTGGGCGCCAATGTAGGGGTCAACATTCTTTATTCGGGAACGGTCTCCGCGGCTACGGAAGGGGCGTTCTTGGGCATCCGCTCCGCTGCCATTTCGATTGCCGCCCTGAAAGACCCGGATTTCCGGTTCGCTGCCCGTTTCAGCAGGGAGATCATCCGGTTTATGATGGAAAGCGCCCTGAGCGACGGGACCGCCCTGAACGTGAACATCCCCGCAGTACCGCCTGAAGAGATCAAGGGCGTGGTTTTGGCGAGACAGGGGACCTCCCGGTTTCAGGAACGGTTTGAGCAACGCAACGATCCGAGGGGAAATATATACTATTGGCTCACGGGTGAAAAATTCATTGAAAACGGCAATCCCCACAACGATTCCGTGGCCTTGAAACAGAACCACATCACCATCACACCGATTCATTACGACCTCACCTGCGAAAGAGAATTAAAGAGGCTGGAGCGTTTCGCCCTGCCCAAGGCGACGTAATGCCGCAAAAGAAGTGCCTAAAGTTTGAAGTGCCTAAAGTGCCTAAAGTTGAGAAGCGGGCATCAAAAGCCAGATGTCAGAAATCGGATGTCAGAGGTCAGAAATCGGAAAAGCCACCATCCCAGCATCCAGCCATCCACTCATCCAGCATCCAGTATCCAGTATCCAGCATCCGGTCCCCAGTCCCCCGAATCCATTACTCCTTGACATTCGTGCCTGCCCTGTGCTATGAGCCGAAGGCAAATCAGGAATCTGGGATTGATTTCAGTATATTTCAGGCTGTAGGGACTGGGAAAGGAGGTGAATGGGCACAAAAGGTGTGGCGACCCGCTTCGCCGCAAGACTTTTTTCAATTCCAGAGATATTTCTGTCGGACAGGTCGTAATTCTCAGGCATAGGTTCCACCATAGAACATTCGTTTTGGCGTTTATCTGTTTTTGGGATGAAATTTCAACTCAATACGTTGTTAGATGGCCTGGAATAATGCTTACGACGGTGAATTTACGCGAAAGCTGAACATCACCTGGGGCATTTTCTGCGTAATGCCGCGACGCTCCTGTTAACGCAGACTCCTCTCAACGAATCCACCGCCTCAGCGCCCGCTATGCCGGGCAGGCATTTTCCACTCAGGTGTTCAATTAACTCTGCACAACCAAATAGTGACATGAACAGTTTTGAATGCGGATTCGAGACGCGCTTTCCCTGCCGGAATTTTAGTGGAACGGCGTGGGGTTGCGTGAGCCGATACATGGCTTGAATGCGAGGAGGAACATCATGAATTCATTATGGGTCTTGTTGTGGTGGATCGTCATTGTCGTCCTGGGCTACTGGGTATATGCCCGGCATATTGCCAAAACCGTCTTCGATGTGGACGGCGGGCGGGCGACGCCTGCAAAGATGTATATGGACGGCGTCGACTTCATGCCGTCTAATAAAAATGTGTTGTACGGGTTTCAGCTCAATTCCATTGCCGGTGCCGCGCCGATCATCGGCCCCATTGTGGCCCTTCAGTGGGGCTGGCTGCCGGCCCTTCTGTGGCTGGGATTGGGGGTCTTCTTTATCGGATGGCTGCACGATTTTTCCAGCACCATGGTCTCCATCCGAAACGACGGAGAAACCTTCGGCGCCATCAGTTATAAATTAATCTCACCCCGCGCGAGGAAGATCCTTTTAACATTTGTCTATTTTTACCTCCTCCTGATTGCCTGCGCCTTCGGGCACGTTGTTACGAACGGCATCAGCAACAATGCATCCCTCCCTCTCCCCCTGCTCGTGGTCATCGGCGTCGCCTTCCTGGTGGGGCATATGATCTACAAGGCACGGACGAACATCATCGTCACCACGGTTATGGCCATTGCCCTCATCTTCTTTTCCATCTGGGTCGGGACTGTCGTCCCCATGAAGTTTTCCTACAATACCATCCTGGTCTGCGTCCTGATCTTCGGGTATTTCAGTTCCATTCTGCCGGTGTGGCGTTTTATCCAGCCCTATAACTACGCATCTGTGTATGTAGTCTATTTCGGGATCATTGCAGGGGTTATCGGCATCATCATCGGGCACAAGCCGATGACCCTCCCCGCCTTCACGAGCTGGGGGACGGCGGTGGGTCCCCTCTGGCCCATCCTTTTCGTGACCATTGCGTGCGGCGCCATTTCGGGTTGGCACAGCCTGGTATCCAGCACCGCTACATCGCGACAGATTGAAAACGAATTGGACGTCCGGCCGGTGACCGCGGGCGCCATGTTTGCGGAGTTCACCATCTCCATTATCGCCGTGATTGTCTGCGCAACGGCCTTTACCGATTCAGCGGCCTACATGGCCCAGGTCGGGAATCCGGTGGGAATCTTTGTCAGCGGGCTCGGAGGGGCCATCACGGCCATCGGGATCCCGGTCGGGTACACCCAGGCCCTGGCCGGCATGATGATCATCATCCTGGCCCTGACCGTCGTAAATCTCGTCTTCAGGTTCATGAAGGTGGCGACGGCCGAGCTCATGGGCGATGCCATCGGCATTGCCAAGAATCCCCACGTGGCAACCATTGTTGCCCTGATCATCACCTTTATTCTGATCAAGACCGGGACCTGGCTCTATATATGGGTCCTCTTCGGAGGAGCCAATCAGTTGATGGCATCCCTTGCCCTCCTCCTGGTGACTCTGTTCCTGGTCCAGAAAGCCAAGAACTACAAGGTGGCGATCTACCCGATGTTCTTCATGTACGCCACCACCGTATGCGCCCTCATCTACATGGCCTTTTTTAAGCTCATTCCGGGGGCGCTGGCCGGAAAGAAGGTGTTCGGGAATTCCTTTGCCGCGGCAGTGGCCCTCCTGCTCGTGGTCCTGGCCCTGATCCTCGCCTATGACGGCTGGAAGGCATTTCGGCGATACAGAACCGAAGCAACGACCGCGCCGGCCGATGCAGCAAAGGCCCATGCGTAGCAGACCCCCCGCATCCGGCCCGGCGGAAAGGCGCCGGGCCGGTCGATGCATTATGGGTGACGGGAGGGGGAGATTGAAAAAGGCGTTTTCTTGGATAAGGACGGTCAAAGACTGCCTGAACGGTTTTTTTCTATTCGGCCTTATGCAAGGGCTGCACGAGAAAAGACAGGGGCTGGACATGCTTATCATGACCTCCCTCTTCGGCAGGGCCATCGGATTCCCGCACCTCTTCAACTACTACCACCTGAGGCTCATGCCTTTTTACATGAGGGCCCTCGGCCCCTGGAAGCGGAATGTCCTGAGGGAACGGGATCTCTTTGACCGGATGAATGAGTGAGGGACGGGATTCTGGATGCTTGATACTGGATAGGATACATTTTATTAACGCACACAAAGCCGCCAAGGCCACAAAGCCAAGGACTTCTTTGGGGTTTTTTAAAAGAAAGGCCCTTTGCGTGCTTTGTGTCTCCCTGTGATGAATTTTTGGTTGCGGCCGTCAGGCCGCGTTCGGCACTTTAAACTTCAGGCACTTTTACTCCAGCGAGGTTTCATCATGACAGACAATGAAAAGAAGAAAAAAAAGAAGGGAGGGGTCATCGGGTTTGTCAGGGATTTCACCTACGGCATGGCAACCCATGGCATGGCGAGACAGGCCCTCAAGACGCGCTCCAGCATGGAGCACCTCTTTATCCTGATTACCATGGGCGACATGTTGGGGGTTCCCATCCTTCCCCCCTATTACTCCCTCCGGCTCCTCCCGCACGTGGTCCCTCAGATCACCACGTGGAAGCGAAGGATGCTGAGAGAAAAGGATTTTGTGGAGAGCATGTATTGACGCCCATGTATGGGGATTGAGGGATTTAGGAATTGAGGGATTGCTATCTGCGTAATCTGCGGATGGGAGTGAGGAGGAATTATGTCTCTTGCTGACATTTTTGAAAAGTACCCTGGCCGTCAGTATCTGATGTTTGGTGGAAAGGGAGGTCTCGGTAAGACCACATTTTCGGCGGCAACAGCGTATTACCTGGCAAAAAAGGGGAAAAAGGTGCTGGTCTTTTCCGTCGATCCCCAGGCCTCTCTGAGCGACATCTTTGAAAAGGATATCTTTGGCCGGGGTAATGTCGAGATCATTCCGAATCTGTTTGCCTGCGAGGTGGATGCGGATGAGCGGGTCAAGAATTATCAGGAAGAAATCCGGCAGAAG
>JAWOIH010000047.1:0-9571 GCA_046484725.1 Candidatus Desulfacyla sp.
GGCACTGGCGACATTCTTGATCGAGCGGTCCTCGATAGCCGGGTTAATTACCACTCCGAATGCGCCGGGTGGGACAGGATCGCAGCGGTTGCCGAGGACTTGTATGGCGCCGAACAATGCATCGGCGTAGCGATCAGTTATCAGCAATTCAATCCTGGCGAGGGGTCCCACGCTTTCAATACGGGGCACAACCAGTTCAATGACGATGGCCCCGGTTTCCGGGTCCGAGAGGGCGCGGACAAAATTCATTGGTACCGGCTGAAACGGGCGCGGGGCCATGGCATGGCACAACCGCGCCAGGACGAACAGACAGGCTACCGCAAGTAGGCAAATATGCTTTTTCATAAATATGCCAACCACTCCTTCGACGCAGTCGCAATGCTCGGTTTGACCTTGTCGGGGGCGTGTTCCATGAGCGCGCTGATAATCTCTTTTTTGGTGGATGCATAGGGAGGCTCCATTACACTCAGGCTTGAGCCGCTGCCACTGATTTTCAGGATCTTCATCACCCGGTGGGGGGCCCACCAGCCGCCCACCCGGCGCGGAGAGTACACCTGCGACACTCTGAATCGCTCCACATCGGACCACTTCATGGAGGCCCTTCCAAACAATCCCTTCAGTGTTATGGTGTCATTGGTAATCCAGAGGGCCTGGAGGGACATTGCCGTAGTGATCAGCGCCAGCCCCGGATACACGAGCACCACCCAGAAGAGGCCCATGCCGATGGAAAAGTCCTCTACCCACTCCGTCGCGGTCTGAAAGAGACTCGTCAAGACAAATTCCAGGAACCACCAGGTGAATACTCCCCCGACAACGATAATAATGACATCCCAGATAATAACGGCGCTGCGTCGGCCCACACGAATACCGGTGGAGGGCGGCGGATAGGCTTTATAGAGCGTCCAAAGACCCAGAATTAAAAAGATACTCCCAGCCACCTTGCACCCGATCTTGAGATGCTCTATCTCAACCGGGACGGAGACATTTTCCTTTTTGACCTGTCCCTTGAAGATATATTTTCCATACTGGAAAGCGTTAGTGTCCTCTGAAATGCCGGCGGCTTGCCTGAAAGCGATCCATTGTTCTACCGGCACGTTCGCCGTACCTGGCAGGGCCATGCGGTCCCAGGGACTGTTGCGGATCGTGCGCTGCATTCCATCCAGCTCTTTTTGCAGTTCGGGATAGGGGGTCAAATCGTCGGGCTGTAGGTGGGGATATCCGTATGTATTGGGTGTTGCGGCCGCGCGGGCATCTTCCATGGCCTGCTGTTCCTGTTTTTCAATCATCTGCTCCCATGCATTCTTGGTGGGGTCCGGCTTAGGGGGCCGTTCATCTTTGGGCGATTTCGGGGCGGTGAGGGTTTCGCTGATTTCCAGATAGAGAGAATCCTGCTTCGCGTCTTCCATGCGATGGGTATTTAACGGGACGAACAGGAGGACCAGACCGGCTGGGACCAGGAGGTAGGCAAGCCATCGCTTCAGCCATATTACCATAGAGAATTCCCCCGGGGTCCATGACTGGCTTGAGCCGGATCGGTCTTGAATCGTGTATCGGCGACCGTCCGGCCCGAACACTTTGATCAGAGCGCCGCGCGTGCGGAAGCGTCAAGGCATTTTAGCGGAAATATTTACAATGTGTCAATCCTTTCAGATCCTTGTTCTTTGCCATGCCTTTCTATAAAGCCGTGGGGTAAAATCGTGCAGCGGCCCTATAGCGATATCCTCTCCCTGAACCCGAATTTGATCTGATTGTCCAGATAGTAAATGATTTGGGGATTGAACCTGTAGAAACGGACCTTGAATTGCTTAATGAAGTTTTCCAGGTTCAATGCCTGACCGGCCTCGAAGAAATCCCTGGTGAATGCGAATTTACTGGTGTATGCGCGAATGGCTTGAACGGCGGTGATACCGGATCCCGATTGCCGGATGCTGCCGGACATCTGAATTCCTTTGATGCCCTGCCAGGTGTCGGCATAGGGGTAGATCGCGGCTGAGGCCTGTTTGCTTTCCATGGCTTCGAGAATATGCCTGGAAGCCGGATCTGAAAAGAAGAAAAACGCGGATTTGTAGAAGACATAGTACACGGGTGCAGCCCAGGCCGTATGGTCGCGGGCCGTCGCCAGAGTCAGGGTGCTTTGCCGGTTGATGAGTTCCAGAGCCAGCCTTGTGAGTTCCTGAGTATCCGTCATAAGAAATCCCTCTCAAGCTTCCCTCACATCCCCAATGTGATCAGCAGCGCATTCCCCGCTTCTTGGGGCCGAGGTGGTTGCGTTCCACTTCGTAGGCTATTTCCACCCAGTCGCAGAGGAGGGACCGGGTCTCCCTCGGGTCGATGATGTCCTCGATGCCGAAGGCCTCGGCCGTTCGGAAGGGGGACGAGATGGCCCGGTAGGTCTCCTGGAGTTTTTCGAGGCAGGCATCCGGGTCGTCCGATGACTCGATCTCCCGCCGGTGGGCCGCGTACACGCCCCCCTCCACCGGGATGTTTCCCCACACGGCGGACGGCCAGGCATAGCGCCAGCTCAGACGCAGGCCGCTCTTCTGGGCCCCCCCGGCCACGCCGAAACACTTGCGGATATATACCACGGCCATGGGGATGGTGGCCTGGATCATGGCAAAGCTGGCCCGCACCCCCTTCCGGATGGTCCCCTGTTCCTCGCTCCGTTTGCCGACCGTAAACCCGGGCTGGTCCGGGAGGTTGACGATGGGGAGATGAAAGGTGTCGCACATATCGATGAATCGCTGGAATTTTTCCGCCACATCGTAATTGAAGGACCCGCCCCAGAAGTTGGGGTCGTTGGCCAGGACCCCCACGGGATAGCCGTTAAGCCGGGCCAGGGCCGTGATCTGGGACCGGCCCTGATACCTGCCGATCTCGAAGATGGAGCCCTTGTCGAGCACCCGCCTCAGGATCTTCCGCATGTCATAGGTCTTGCGATGATCCCTGGGAATCATGGAGGCGAGGTCCTCTTCCCTGCGATCCCGATCATCCTGTTCCCCATGCTGTCGCACCGGCATTTCCCAGACGTGGGAAGGAAGGTACGATAGAAACCGCCGGACCTGATTCAGGGCGTCGGCCTCGTCCACTGCGTCGTTGTCCACCACGCCCGTGGACCTCGTGTGAAGCCGGTAGCCCCCTAATTCCTCCTTGGTCATCTCCTCGCCAAAGGCCGATTTCACCAGGGGCGGGCCTCCCACAAAGACGTGGGCCTTTTCCCTCACCATCACGGAGAAATGACTCTGGACCATATAGAGGGCCCCCAGGCCGGCAACGGACCCAAACCCCGCCGAGACCACGGGGTTCTCGGACATGACCTCCACCCGGTCCTGGGCGCACTCGTCCCCGGAGCTGGGGAGTTCGGTGTAGCCGATCTCCAGGATCTCGCGGATGGAGCCGCCCGCCCCCTCGATGAGCCGCACCATGGGGAGCCTGAGGGACCGGGCCATTTTGACGAAATAGGCCCCCTTGCTCTTATACATTCGCCCGACCGATGCGCCCTTGATGGTGAAATCATCCCCATGAATCGCAGTCCGTCTCCCGTCGATCCTGCCGATCCCCATGACAAAGGGGCAGGGGGTCAGGTCCACGAGGCGTGTTTGGTCTTGTTCGTCATAGGTGGGAACGCCCGCAAGCACCCCCCGTTCGCGAAAGGTCCCCGGGTCGCAGAGGGCATCGATCCGTTCCCGGACCGTCATCTTGCCATGGTCATGCTGCTTTTGAACATTGTCCACACCGCCCAATCCATAGGCGATCTCTTTTCGTCTTTCGAGTTCTTCTATTTCCTGCCGCCACATGGGAGGTCTCCCCTCTACTGTAAAAATACTGTCTAAGCCCTCTGGATACAACCCCGGCACGGTTTTGAACGCGGAACGCGGAGCGCGGAACGCGGAAGCCAGGGCCCGTGAGGACATGATCCTGTGCCACACACAAATCAGTCAGAGGCAGGAAAAGCCACGCTCATCCGAATCAACCATCAACCATCAACCATCCAGTATCCAGTATCAAGCATCCAAGTCTAAAACTTCGTGGGCCAGTTGGCGAGCCGGTGCCGGCCCATCCCCCTGTCTCTGGAGTCGCGGATAATGTGCAGGACCTCGATCAGATATTTCCGGGTATCCCTCGGATCGATGACGTCCTGCAGATAGTAGGCCCCTGCGGCCGGATAGGGGTTTGACTCGCCGATCATGGTTTCCAGGTGCTGCCGGCGGGTTTCCTCGGGGAGATTGCCAAAGACCACGTCCGCCGCGATCTCCGGATCCATGAACCCGATCTCGGCCGTGGGCCATGCCACGATGAAATCCGGACCGGCCCCGGGACCGCACATGTTCATGCAGGCCTTTCCGTAGCTCTTGCGGATGATGATGCTGATCTTGGGCACGGTCACCTGGAAAAGGGCCTGCTGGGCCTGGACCACCTTGGCCCCCACCTTTTTCCGCTCGGCCTCCTTTCCCACCAGGTGGCCGGGGGTATCGTGCAGAAATATGAGCGGGAGATTGTGGGAATCGCACAGGCAGAGGAAACCTGTCAGCTTGTCCAGGCCGTTCACGTCCATGGCCCCTGCGTTTTTTGCCGGGTTGTTGGCGACAATCCCCACCGCCTCTCCGTTGATGCGGGCCAGGCAGGTGATGAGCATCGGGCCGTACTCGGGCTTGAGCTCCAGGGTGTTGCCCTGATCCACCAGGCAGGCGATGACCGGGTGCATGTCATAGGTCTTTTTTCGGTCTGCCGGGACCAGGGTCAGGATGGAACCCACCAGGTCCTGACCGTTTTTTGGCGCCGGCCTCAGCGGGGGGAGCTCGCCGCTGTGATCGGGGAAATAGTCCAGGACCTCGCGGATCATTTGAAGGCAGGCCTCGTCGTCTTCCACCACCCGGTCGGTCATGCCGGTGATGCGGGAATGGACCTCCCATCCCCCCATCTCTTCACCCGAGAAGGTCTGTCCCACGGCCCGGGCCAGGGCCCGGGGACCGGACACCGACAGGGCGCTCCCCTTCACCTGGATGACAATGTCGGCCAGGGAGGCCTGGAAATCGGGGATGCCGTAGCACTCCCCCATGGCGGCAAAGATGAACGGCTGTTCCCGAAGATGGGTGTAGGCCGGGGCCAGGGTGTCCACGCCGCCGCCCGAGAGGGAGCAGAATTCCCGTGATCCCTGGCAGTCCGGCATCCGTGCGCCCCCCGACTCGCCCAGCCAGATCAGGGGGACCTTTGTTTTTTGTTTGACCTGGGTCTTGAACTGAAGGGTCTTTTTGAGGTTGGTCTCCGCATTGGTGGATGCGAGGACCGTGAAGTCGTTGGCAATGACCGCCACCCGTCTTCCCTCGATCGTTCCATAACCGCAGATCACGCCGTCGGCCGGCGTCTTCTCCGCCATGCCGGGGGCCGCGGAATGGGCCAGAAGCCCCATTTCAAGGAAGGATTCCCTGTCCAGGAGCCTGTCGATCCGCTCCCTGGCCGTGAGCCGGCCCCGGGCGTGCTGCCGCGCCGCCTTGTCAGGTCCCCCCATCCGGAGGGCGTGACGGCGTTTATCCTGGAGGTGTTGAAGGGAGGTTTCGATATCCATTGCTGTTCCGGGTCCTGGGTGTAGTGGTTTGGGTTGCTGCCTCCGGCGCACCAGAGACTATTTGGCCTGGGTGACGGCCTTTCCCAGCAGGACGGCCGATGCCAGCGCGACTGCGATGACGACCAGGCCGATCCCCCGGACGCCCCACCATGGGAGACCCAGGCACAGCCCCCCGAGGAACAGGGCCGCCCTGAGCCATAAGGGCGCTATCCCGAACCAGGGGAGATACCCTTCGAGGGAGTAGCTGACGCTCACGACGGAACCGCACACCAGGACAAAGCTCGTGACAATATCCCAGGCAGAGCCGTGGAGGAGGATGGCCGGATTCAGTACAAAGAAAAACGGGATGAAATACTTCACAAATCCGAACTGCATGGACTTGAATGCGGTCTTCATGGGATCGGAGCCTGCCAGCCCGGCACCTGCAAAGGCCGACAGGGCCACGGGCGGAGTGATATAGGAGGCCATGCCCCAGTACATGATAAAGAGGTGTACCGACAAAGGATAGAGGCCGCTCTTGACCAGGGCCGGGGCCAGGATGAGGGCCAGGAAGACGTAGCAGGCGGTAATGGTCATTCCCATCCCGAGGATAAAACTGGTGAAGGCCCCCAGGATCAGGAGGAGGGCGATGCTCCCGCCGGCCAGGGCGATGATCTCGCTGGAAAAGGAGTGGGCGACCCCTGTGAGGGAGAGGGCCCCGATAATGGAGCCGATGGCGCAGAGGAGGGCCACCAGCTCTGTCAGGACCTTTCCCACCGATTCGATGAAGTCAACGAGCTTCTTCCAGGTGAGCCGGGTTTCCTTCCGCAGGTTGCAGGCCACCAGGAGGATCAGGCTGGCCCAGAAAGGGGCCAGGGTTTCCCAGTGGAGGTAGAGGAGGGCCCATATCAGAAAGATCATGCCGGCCATATAGAACCAGCCCTCCGCGATGCTCGCCCTGATGGAAGGGAGTTCCTCTTTGGGGAGCCCCTTGAGGTCGGCCTTGGCCGCATAGGCGTCGATCTGGAGAAAGAGCCCGCCGAAATAAAGGAGCGACGGGACAATGGCGGCGATGCAGACCGTGCTGTAGGGAACGGCCAGGAACTCCGCCATGACAAAGGCCGTGACGCCCATGATGGGCGGCATCAGGACCCCGCCCGTGGAGGCCGCCGCCTCGATGGCCCCGGCATAATGGGGCGGATACCCGGTCCGTTTCATGGCCGGGATGGTCATGGCCCCGGTGGTCAGGACGTTGGAGATGGAACTGCCGCTGATGCTGCCGAAAAAGCCGCTGGCCACAATGGACATCTTGGCAGGCCCCCCCCTTAAATGCCCCAGCATGGCGGTGGCCAGGTCCAGGAAGAACTTGCCGCCCCCGGTGGCCTGAAGGGCCACGGCAAAGACCATGTAGCCGATGAGGATGTTGCCCACCACCTTCATGGGAAGGCCCGTGACCCCCTCGGTGCCCATGGTGAAGAATCCCACCAGCCGTCTCAGATCGCACCCATATCCCTCGAGGAGTCCGGGCATGTGCTGGGCATAGAGGGCATAGGTGGTGAAAAACAGGCAGATCATGGCGAAGCTGAGGCCCCCGGCCCGGCGGGCGGCCTCCAGGACCATGACCATCAGGATGAGGCCCAGGATATAGGTCTGGATGGGAGGCACGATCTCCCAGCCATCCTGAATGATCTTGTAGGCATTCAAAAAGAGATAGACCGGGCCGATGAAGCTCAGGACGGCAAACAGGAGATCATACCAGGGGACCTTCTGATGGACGAGGCTCTTTTTCAATGGTGCGATGAGAAAGAGGAGGGGAAGAAAGAGGGCGATGAGGAGGTAATAATAGGCATCGCCCACCATGACCCCCAGAAAACTGAAGTGATAGAGCTGGTAGACGGCCACGAAGATTCCGGCGACGGAGAAGAGGATGAATATCCACCGCAACGGCCCGGTCAGGGTTCGATATCTGCCAGCAGCAGGTTGTATTTCCTTGTTTTCCGAGGTCGCCATCTTCCCCTCCTGAAGTATCTCACCGTTTAAACACCTACTTGGACTTCTTCATCAGTTCCTTTTCCTGATCCAGAAGCGCGGCCTGCCGCTTTTCATGGGCCTCTGTCCAGACCCCGGCCTCCTTGAAGAATTTCACGGCGCCGGGGTGGTAGGGGCTCAGGAAACGGTCGGTCTCGAGGGCCCCTTCCCGGGTCCAGAGCTTGAGGGACGGGTGCATGGGGCTGTAGATGTCATACCCGTTCCATATCCCCTTGGTCAGTTTGTACACCACTGCCTCGTCCAGGTCGGGGTAGCAGATCAGGCCATAGTAGTAGGAGGCCACCTGGGCGGGCTTTTCTTCCGACACCCCGGCGCCCTTGGTGGCGCTGTAGGGTTTCAGATAGGGGCAGAACCGATTGAGCCTGGCCCACCCTTCGGTATCGTCTGCAGGGGCCGGGAGCCAGTGAATGCCGTGGGGCGATGCGGCCAGTTCCACTGCCTTGGAGGATGCCACGAGACAATGGGCCGTATCGGCCGAACCGTCGATGACGGCCGTCCACGCCGCTCCCCAGCTTGACACCGGGACCGTCTGTACGTCCTTCAGATCGAGCCCGCCAAAGGCCAGATACCCCTCATGAAGCGCGGTGCAGGCCGGGCTGGCCGGAATCATGGCCACCTTCTTCCCCTTGAGATCGGCCAGGGTCTTGATCCCCGAGTCGCCGCGCACCATCATGCCGGCGATGGACCCCTCGGGACAGGCAAAGACCAGGCGAAGCGGCTGGGGACCCCAGTCCTCGGAGGCAAAGTCGCCCAGGCCCATGAGGGCATAATACTGGCCTGCGCCTGTAAAGAGGGAGAGCTGCATCATGCCGTTTTTGAGGGGAAGGATCTTTGCCTTGTCCGTGCCTGCGGGGACGACCTTCACCTTGATGCCTTCATTCTTGCTGATGGCCTCCATGAGTCCCATGGAGGTGGCGTAGCCGGTGGATCCTACGGAATAGGTGGTGCAGCTCAGGAGTTTAGGGGTTTCTTTTGCCAGTGAGGGGCCTGGAATTGCCACAGCAAGACCGATGGCCGCACATGCGAGAATCATTGCCGAGATCAACAATCTGGTTTTCATCGTGGTTTCTCCTTGTATCTAAGGTTGTTGTCAATCGATTGCGCCCACAGGACGTTCGGTGCTTACACCTCCTTTCGTGAATAATTGGAAAACCTATTCATATCGCTTCTCAAAGAGCGGGGTCTTTCGAGTCTCTCTGGGCAGTTCCCCCTCGGGGACAAACTCGATAAGGGGTCGGATCTTTATCTTGTCGTGCAGGGCCCTGGCGATTCTTTCTTCCAGGTTGGGCAGGTCCGCCCTGCTGATGCCCGTGGCGTGTTCGATCTTTATGTGCATGGGCGGAACGACCCGGGGAGGCCGTTCCTTCAGGACAATCCGCATCTCACCGGTCACCTCGGGCGTAAACCCGGCAATGATATCCTTGACCGCAACCGGATAGACGTTCACCCCCTTGACGATCAGCATGTCGTCGGCCCGGCCGATCAGCCTGGCCCGTTTCCCCTTGAACCCGCAGGCGGGGCACTCCCTTGTAAAAATCTGCACCACGTCGCCGTAGGCGTATTTGACCGCTGGGCAGGCCTCCCGTTCCAGGGAGGTGATGACCATTTCGCCGATGGCCCCGTCCACATCCGAGTCGACCGGTTCCTTGGTGATGGGATCCACCAGGTCGTCGTAGCTGGTGCAGACGTCCGGGGCGACGGCATGGAGCCCCTGGTATTCATCCGAATCACAGGAGATGCCCATGCAGTTGCCGCAGGGGGACCAATAATCCCAGGCCCTGCATCCGTAGGCCGATTCGAGGCGGCTTTTGATGTCCGGGATGGCGATGCCCACCTCTCCGGTGGTCAGCAACCCCATGAGCCGAAAGGCACCCACCGGCTTTTTCAGGACCTTGGGGGACTTCTGCACCAGGAACTCGGCCAGGGAAGGGGTGCATGCCAGGTAGGTGGGCCGGGTCAGTTCGATGAACTGGAGAAGCA
>JAWOIH010000083.1:0-11631 GCA_046484725.1 Candidatus Desulfacyla sp.
GACGCCTACAAGGTCCTCAAGACCGCTTACCACCTGTCATTTGTAGAAACCGGGATGCGCAGGATGGATCCGCCCGAGACGGTCGATGAGGCCGTGGACCGCATTATTTCGGAGTTGACCATGAAAGACAAGGCCAGGATCGCCAGGATGGGGCCGGAAGAGGCAAGCGCCTTGCCGATCAGTTTGGGGGACTATATTTGGAAGAGGCTTGGTCTGAGGGACGGCAATGATGAACTCATGGAATCCTGCCGTCGGGTCGCAGATGTGGATGACCTCCGGAAGGAAAGTGCAATAGACGTGATCACAGATGCACTCTGGAATAGGCTGAGACAGACGCACAGACTGAGACCGGTCAAATGACGTCCCGATTGCGCGTGGCCCTTGACGGACCCTTCCAGGTTCTCTTATTCCCCGGTTTTCCGTCTCAAAAAGCAAGAGAGTGGTATCCGCTTACAGGTTCCGCGTTCACCTTTCGGGGTTGCTGGTTGCTCGTTACTGATTGGAGGGCAGCTTAGATCCAGCAGCAAGCGGGGTTTCCGCTGCGCTCCGACCAGCATCCAGTATCATCGGAAGGCATCGGAGAAATCAGGCGCCTGTATGCCAGTCCTGTTGGCCGCGGTCGCAAAAAAATCTTTGTGTCTCTGCCTGCCCCGTGAAATCTTTTTTGCTGTTGGTTCACCGGCGTGCCTCTGTGTGAGAATTCCTGGTTATCTGAAAGGAGCAAAGATGCAACTGCCGCAGATTGGTGAAATGATCACCACCGAAAGGGGACTTGCATTGTGCGGCCATTTCAAACTGGACTATCTGGTGGAACGTATCACCGCAAATTTAGAGCAATATAACAGCTGGAAATTTGATGGATGTTCCTGCCTGCCGGACGAGATGCTGGGGCTTTTCACCGGGTGCCGATGGGAGGATATCACCTACAGATGCTGTTTGCCCCACGACCTCTGTTATGCCTATGGCGAGCCGGGAAACGATATTGAACGAAAGCGGGTGGATCTGAAATTTTACAGCGATCTGGTGACCAAGGCCGGCATGAAAAAGTTCCTGGCCTCTGCATTTTTGGCAGGGGTGAGAATGGGCGGCCGGGAGGAGTTCGGCCTTTCCTTTTCATGGGGGTTTGCACGGAAAAGATGAGAGGCACCGGCCAGGCGTCCCATACCGCCGCCCCATGCTCTTCCGAGCATCTTTGCGGTTTCAGCGTCCATACCGAACGGCTCTCCGAAAACGGTCAATAGTGCCTGAGAACAGTTTAACCCCCCATTTCTCCGGAGCTCGATGGTCTTTTCGATCCTATTCATCCTCACGCCTCCCTTGTTATTTTTGTTGATGTTGAAAATTATTCGCATATAAGATATGTAACGTGTGTCTATCGAGTCCATCAATTGTTTCGATCACAGCAATCGAATCAATTGATGGCAAGAGGCGGAAAATGGAAATTCCGCGCCTCAGGACGTTTAAGGCCGTGGCCACCCTGCTCGGCCTCAACATATATGCCATATTGAACGACTTGCCGTTCTGTCTGAAACGCGTCGAAATCGTCCTGGAATCTTTCTCGTTCGGCATGCATAGGAGTCGGCCGAATCAAAAGAAGCGTCTGATTTAAGGGGGGTCCCGTGGAAATTCTCTTCACTCCTTTTGCAATCGGCGGTCTCACCACAAAAAACCGATTCGTGCGCTCGGCCACTTACGATGGTGGAGCGGACCCCGGCGGTTTCGTTTCGGAGTGGCAGATGGACCTGTACACCGCCCTGGCCAGAGGGGAGGTCGGGCTGATTGTCAGCGGCATTTTCAATGTGGATTCGCCGGGAAAGATTTCCCCGTCGCAGAATTCAATCCACCGCGATCAATACATGGAAGGCCTGGCAAGGCTGACCCACGCGGTTCACCAACATGGTTCCAAAATCGCTGTTCAGCTCTTTCACGGCGGCAGGGAGGCCTTTCGCCGTCAAGAGGCCCTGGGCCAACCTGCATTAGGTCCCTCGGATCTGGAGCCGGGCCAGGACCCTTATTTTAAAGGCGGCGCCAAGGCCATGACGGATGAGGAGATCGAAGCCGTCATCGAGGCCTTTGGAAAGGCTGCGGCCCGGACCAAAAAGGCCGGCGCCGACGCGGTGCAGATACATGGCGCCCACGCCTATCTCCTTGCCCAGTTTCTCTCACCCCAGAGCAACAAGAGAAAAGACAAATGGGGCGGTCCTCTTGCAAACCGCCTTCGCCTGCACAAACGGATCTATGAGTCGGTGCGCAAGGCAGTGGGATCCAACTACCCGGTGATGATCAAGCTGGGGGTGGCGGACGGGTTTGTCGGCGGGCTTGAATTCGAGGAAGGCCTGCAAGCGGCAATGGAACTGGCCGATATGGGCTGCGACGCCATTGAGGTCAGTCAGGGTCTCAGAGGCAGTGACGACACACAGGCCGAATTCCGCCCGAAAATCGTCAAGAGGGAGCGTGAGGCCTACTTCCGTGAATGGTGCCGTCAAGTCAAGGCAAGGGTCAAGGCGCCGGTCATCATGGTGGGCGGGCTGCGCACTCGAGACCTGATGGAGGAGGTCTTGAGCTCGGGCCACGCCGACCTCGTGGCCCTGTGCCGGCCGTTGATCCGGGAGCCGGACCTTGTCGCCTCCTGGTGCGCCGGCAAGGAACGTCGGGCCGCCTGCGTGTCGTGTAACGGCTGTTTTGATCTGATCTTGACCGGGGCCAGATTAACATGTGTCGTGGGTGAAAAGGACTGAGCCAAGGAACTCTGACCCGGCCCTGAGGACCCAGGCTTTTTACATTAGACGTTAGACCCTTAGTTTGTGACTTCTCTGCAATTTGCGGAGAAGTTGGAAATATGAAATCCGAAGCACGAAACTCGAAACAATATTCAATGACCCAAATTCAAATGACCCAGACTACAGCCGCGGCGCCTTTCTGTTTTGAGAATTGAAGCATTGGAATTTTGGATTTGTTTCGAATTTCGAATTTTGCCATTCGAATTTGGTTGCGGCCGTCAGGCCGCATTGGGCCAACTGTCGATTGCAGTAGGTCTGTCTCAACATAGTGACACGGGACGTAAGCGCGCAAAGGAGGTTGTTTCATGAAACACAGATGGCAATGGTTGGGAATTCCAATCCTTATGTTAGCGCCCCTGTTTTTCCTTGCCGGTTGTTTATGGCTTGAGACATACGGGAGCATCCGGGCGGCGGACGGTGAATATGCAAACACCATATCGAACCTGATCGAGAACTGGCAGGAATACCACATCTACTATGCCGGTCTTTCTTATAAGAGCCCCTCGGCCATTTTGTTCAATCCCAAAGAGGGCGATAAGCGGGTGGTTTCCAAGAAATGGATGCCGGTGACAGACCAGTCCGTGGCCGTCACCATTGTGAAATGGCTGGACTCCTACATTAATTTTCCGCCCTACCTGTCGAAGATCTTAGGGCCTAAAGGGGATTTCTTCGGATATGTGTACACCTCCGCTCAAGAACAGGTTGTGGTGAGGGAGATCGAGCCCAATACCCTCTTTGTCGAAGACATTCCGCTGCCGCCGTTTGATTACGGACCCGGCGGCAAGGGAATGTAATGAAGGGGCCTGAGGTGGCGTTATGACGGCCGTAGTTGCCATCGTGGGGAGACCCAATGTGGGCAAATCGACCCTGTTCAACCGTCTGTCCAGGTCCAAGGCTGCGTTGGTGGACGACCAGCCGGGGATCACGAGAGACCGGCTGTATGCACCCATTACCCACGACGGGGTCTCTCTGACCCTTGTGGACACGGGAGGGTTCGAAGACCTGGGCCAGGACCCCCTCCTGAGGGAGGTGAGGGGCCAGGTGGAGAAGGCGGTGGCGGAGAGCGACCGGGTCATCTTCATGGTAGACGGCCGACAAGGAGTCGTCCCGGGCGACGAGGAAATGGCGGAACTCCTCCGCAAGAGCCGGAAAAAGGTATTGATAGCGGTCAATAAGATCGACGGCCCTGAACATGACCACCTGGTCCACGATTTCTACAGTCTGGGGCTGGATACGCCCTATCCGGTTTCGGCCGCCCATGGATACGGCGTAAAGGGGCTCATGGGGGAAATCGTCAAGGGACTGGACCCCTCCAAGGCTGAAAGGGAAGACCCCGACCAGATACGGGTGGCGGTGCTGGGGCGGCCCAATGCCGGGAAATCGTCCCTGATCAACAGGATCCTCAAGGAGGACCGGCTGGTGGTGAGCGAGATCCCGGGAACGACGCGTGATGCCGTTGACACCCTCTTCCGGCGCGGCCACAGGGAATATCTGCTGATCGACACGGCGGGCATTCGAAGAAAGGCAAGGGTTACGGAAAAGATAGACACGTTTTCCATGATCAAGGCCATACGGAGTCTGGATCGGTGTCATGTGGCCCTGATCCTCATCGATGCCGATGAAGGGGTCTCGGACCAGGATGCCCGTATCTGCGGTTATGCCATTGAAAAGGGGAAGGCCGTCATCCTGACCGTCAACAAGTGGGACCTGATCAAGGGGGATGCGCGTAAAAGGGAGATTCTGGATCGCGGCATCGAACGTAAGCTTAAATTCGTTCCGTTTGCCCCGAAGATCCATGTCTCCGCCTTGACGGGCGAGCGGGTCATGAAGCTCTTTGGGGAAATCGATACGGTTTTTGATCAATTCTCAAGTCGGATCGGCACCGGCGTTGTCAACCGGGTCATTCAAAAAATCATCGAAAAGCACGTGCCCCCGATGGCAGGACAGCGGGGGCGGCTTAAATTCTTTTATGCCACCCAGACCCGCACCCGTCCCCCTTCTTTTGTCGTATTCGTCAACAGGCCCGAAATGATCCACTTTTCCTACGAACGCTTTCTGATCAATCAATTGCGGGAGGCGTTCGGACTTACCTCCACACCGTTACGCATAACATTCCAGAAACGATAGCTCAGAACAGAAAAGAGATGGCGACGCCCTTGAAGAAGAAGGTCCGGCGCTCAATCTTGCCTCCTGGTCGCCGGCCGGACGTCTCCCCTTGACTCTTTGGCCAAGGTTCAGGTAAGATATGGTCATGGACTCCCCGAGGAGGTCGGCCCATGGAATCCAAGGCCCTTGAAGTCAATCTTGCCTGCACCCGTGTGGATGTGACCGTTGACAACAGATATCATATTCTGTTGGAGGTCATGGACGAGTATTTCGGGGTCAGACCGGGGCTTCAGACCTTTCTGGAAGAGATATGCCATCCCTACAGGAACTGGGAGTATATTGTCAAGGAGACCAGGTCCTACGCCCTCAACTATTTTCATGTCCTGAAGACCCACCCCAAGGGGGCCGAGGCCGCATCCCTTTATTTCGAGATCTTTTTCCAGGCCATCACTGAATCCCGTGACGATGATGTGAGGAGCGACGCGGCCGACCATATCCTTCTCCTCGCTCAGCATATGATCCGGGACGGAAACGACACGGCGGTGAGATGGCTGCCGGTCCTGGACCCTGTGTTTGACCGGATCAGGAAGTCTCCTGATGAGGCCTTTTTCTTTTTTGTCAAAAGCTATTATCAACCCAGCCACCTGGGAAGGCTCTATGGCCGGATACTCCCCTCAGGGTTTGATTGCACCTCCCTGAACCGCCTTCTGGAGCGGTATCTCCGCTTCACGTACCACTACTGGCTGAGACAGGAAGATCCCCTTGTCTGGCTTGAAAATGAATCCGGGGAACCGGTTCACGGAGAGATGCCCGCTGAAATTCTGCGGTCCATCTCCCATGGGCAGTTGAAGGCATGGATGGATCAACTGGAGCAGACCCTGCACCCTACGGATCAAGAACCACAGACCCTGCTGAACCGGCTCCTTGAACTGCCCGGATACGGTCAGATCGTCTCCCTCTACGAGGAGACGCCCAGGAAACTCCTCAGAGCAGGCCATGATCAGAACCGGGCCCAACAGTGGAGACTTTTGTCTCTGCTTCATATCATGAATGTGGCAGGCCTTTCATCCATCCACGAAGAAACCCTGAGGCATATCAACCGGACATTTTCCGATATCATCGCGCATGAGCCCTATCCGGTCATCCAGGCGTTTTTGGACAAGATCTTTGAGACACTCAGACGGAGCGTTGGCAAGTTCCCGGAAACGGCGCTCCACTGCGTCTTGAATATCGGCCGGGGGGTCTATCGGACAGATGAAAGCGATCTGGTGGATGTCTTCATGGACGGAGTGGTGTCGCTGGGGTTCCAGGGGCCTGACATTCAAGGGGTGGGGGATGACTGGCAGATACGCGCCAATTCCGCACATGTCCAGAACATCCGCACCTGGCTCGAACTGATTGAACTGAGTCCGAGATGGTCGAAAAAGCTCCTCTCCTCTCTGATCATTCATCTCTCACTGGGTGGCGTTTTTATCAAGGATACCGATCTGTTTCCCAGAGACATCACCCAATTGCTCAACAGCGACATCGGCCCGGTCTATCACCTGGTCAAACAGTTGGGTCGTCTGTTGCCGGCCTTTTTCAGCGATATCGGCGCGGAAGGGGTCATGCGGGATATCTCCACCCGAATAGATGAAATCTGCCTGCGCAAGGACCCCCTTTCCCATTTTCTGCGAAAGCAGAGCCATGTGGAGAGCAGCAATCAGATTGTCGGGCTTATGGAGGGTATCTTGTCTTTTTGGAAAACCGGGAGCAAGGAGGGACTGAAACCGCTTCTCCCCCCGAATATCTATGGGCAGATCGAGACCACGGGGCCCTACGTGGACGGGGTCCACCGGATGGTCGGCCGGCTCTTTGAGCAAGGGGACCTGAATAGGATCGACGACCTCCTCAAGCTCGACAGCGACCGGCTAAAGGAACGGGCAGACCGGGTGGCCGGGGTATCCGACCTGGATCGGGAGCGGGTGGACCTCATGATCGCGCTGTATCGACTCCTTTACCAGAAATATCACCTGAGCCTTGTCGAGATAGATGGCTACCTGGCCGGGCTGCGTTCGAGCGGACTGCCCGATACAGGACCTCTGAGGGCGGCCCTTGGGCAGGGGGACGACCGGCGGCCGATCCAGGGGCTGTTGGCGTATCTTGAAAGACTCAAAGAGATCATCCTCTCCCCGGACCGTTATGAGGCGAGGGAAGACATTTATCGAAAACGGCACTTCACCGTGGATATCCCCTCCATGTACGGAAGTTACCACGAGTTGAAGTTCGAGGCCCTGGGGCTGAGCTTTCGTCTGGAGGCCCTGTTGAATGCCCGCCTCGAAGACATGGTGGAACGGATGGACTTTACTCTCATCACAAAGGCCACCTTCTTTCAGATTTATGACCATCTCCGCATTTTTGACCGGGCGTTGCGGATCGACGGCATTTCATCCGTAGAAATGGCGCAGCAACTGGATCTGCTGGCTACTTCCCTGGAGATGAGAGGGTTTTCCTTCACCCAGTACCTGGATATCTTCCGCCGGTTCTCCCAGATTGTGGGGAACATGGTCAATGACTACTTCAACAATATCCATGAGGAAAACCTACTTAAAATATTGGGCAAATTGTCCGAAGAACAATTGACTGCCAGGTACCGGCCCGTTAACGGGGAGGAGGACGAGGCAAAAAGGGCCTATCGTGTGACAGAGATCTTCCTGCGCGACCGGATCGCAGCGTCCCTGGGCCTTCAGCCGTTGGATCTCTTTTTGAGCCGTGTCTTGAATACCCTTTACCGGCAATCCCACAAGCTTCCCAAGGAAACGCTCCGCCTCCTCCTCAGTTACGATCCTCAGAAGGCCCTGACGCCCATGCATCCGGTAAAGGAAGGACTTTCAAATATCATCCATCTGGGCAACAAGGGCCACAACCTGGTTAAGCTGCAAGAACTCGGCCTGCCGGTCCCCCCCGGGTTTATTATCACGACCGAGGTCTTCAGGTGCCGGGATGCCATAGACGCGTACCCGCCTGCCAAACAGAACCTCGAGGAGCAGGTCGCCTGGGGCGTGGCGGACCTCGAAAGGGCCACAGGGAAATCATTCGGCGTGCCCCGTAATCCGCTCCTGTTGTCCGTCAGAAGCGGTTCTTCCATTTCCCAGCCTGGGATGATGAATACCTTCCTGGATGTGGGGATTAATGAAAACGTGGTGAGGGGGATGATCGCCCGGACAGGGAATGAGTGGTTCGGCTGGGATACCTACCGAAGGTTTCTCCAGTCCTACGGCATGGCCTTCGGTCTTTCGAGGGACGCGTTCGATGGGGTCATCCAGAGATTCAAGGAACAGCTCGGCATCCCCTACAAGAGGCACTTTTCCGGGGAGCAGATGCGGGATGTGGCCCTGGCATATAAGGCTCTCATCCAGGATGCCGGGGTTGCCATCGTCGATGGTTCGATGGAACAGCTTTACATTGCCGTCGAAAAAGTCCTGGATTCGTGGAAGAGCCCAAAGGCAGAATCTTTTCGGAAAATCATGGGTATATCGGATGACTGGGGTACGGCGGTAACCATTCAGGCCATGGTATTCGGCAATTTCTCAAGAGAATCCGGATCAGGGGTCTTTTTTACCCACAACCCCAGATGGTCCGGCGACATGGTGATGCCGTGGGGCGATTTCACCCCGGGAAACCAGGGAGAAGACGTGGTTTCGGGGCTTGTCACCACAGATCCGGTCTCCAAGAAGCAGGCGGAGATCGAAAACAGGGAGCGCGACGCAACGCTCGAAGCCCTGTTCCCGGAGATCTATGATTCCATCCGGACACGAACCAAGGAACTCATATACGAAAGGAAATGGAGTCCTCAGGAGATCGAATTCACCTTTGAGGGACCTCATGCCCGGGATCTCTATTTCCTCCAGACCCGAGACATGGCCATCCGGGAGAGAAAGAAGGTCGACTCTCTGGATCCGGCATCGCAGCCGGATATTGAATTCCTGGGCCACGGGATCGGGGTGAGCGGCGGCGCCATCACAGGAAGGGCGGTATTCAGCCTTGAAGAAATCGAGCGCTGGCGTGAAAAAGAACCGGACACCTCCCTGATCATGATCAGAAGCGATACGGTTCCCGATGATATCAAGGAGATCTACGCGGCGGATGGGCTCCTGACGGCCCGGGGGGGCTCCACCTCCCATGCGGCCATTGTGGCCCATCGCCTGGATAAGACATGCGTGGTGGGTTTTCCCGGTCTCATCTGCATGGAACATGAACGGACCTGCGCTTTCGATGGAAGGAGGTTCAAGTCCGGGGACTGGATCAGCATGGACGGCCTGGAAGGATCTGTCTATGCAGGCAAGATGAATATCCGACGGATAGAGGGGGGGTAAAGACATGGATGACGTGAAGTTGGGCATCAACGGTCTGGGAAGGATCGGCAAGCTGACGGTCTGGCATCATGTGGCACGGAAGCAGTTTGACGAATTGGTGGTCAATGTAGGGCGCGAGGTGGGTACGTCGCTACACGATATCGCCCACTACCTGGAGAGAGATTCGACATATGGCGCCCTCGGGGCGTACCTGCACGGGCATACGGCCGGACAGGTGATTCAGGAGGTGAGCGAGCAGGAGGGATCCCTGCTGGTGGACGGGGTCAGGGTCAAGGTCCTCAGGCAGCGGCGGGACCCGAAAGAGATCAACTGGCACGAACATGGGGTCCGCCTGGTGGTGGACACCACCGGGCAGTTTCTGGACCCGACACGCCCCGCCGATAGGCCGGGGGGGGCTGTGCGGGGGCACCTGGAATGCGGGGCTGAGAAAGTCATCGTATCGGCGCCCTTCAAGATCAAGGACAAGACCCAGCCCATGCCGCGGGACGCGGTCACCACCATCATGGGGATCAACGAAAACGATTATGATCCCCGGGTGCACCGGATCGTATCGAACGCCTCCTGCACCACCACCTGTCTCGCCCATATGATCAAGCCGCTCATGGATGTCTTCGGGTCTCGACGGATCTTGACGGCCTCCATGGCCACCGTGCATGCGGTTACCGGGTCTCAGGCGGTCCTGGATCGTCTCCCCAAGAGCGGCGCCACTGATCTGAGGAAAAACCGGGGGATCATGAACAACATTATCTTGACCACAACCGGGGCCGCCAACACCCTGGCACTGGTCATCCCCGAGATGAAGGAGATCGGGTTCATCGCCGAATCGGTCCGGATCCCCACGGCCACGGGATCCCTGATTATCCTGGTGGTAAATCTCCAGGAAGATCCGTCCGGAGACCCGATCCGGCGGGAGAGGATTAATCGGATCTATTGCGAGGCCGCTGATCGGGATCCCAGGGGCTACCTCTGTTATTCTGAGGTCCAGAATGTCTCCTCGGACATCATCGGACTTCCCAGGGCGGCCGCGGTGATTGAGGCCAATGAGACCCATACCCGCACGGCCGAGGTCAATATCGACCTGCACAAGCTTTGCGGCCTGCCCGGGTCGTCGTCCCCTCTACCCCCGGGCGGGGCCGATAACGACCTGGCGCGGATCGCCATCACCCAGGCGGTCATCTACGGGTGGTATGACAATGAGTTGGGGTGCTATGTCAATATGTTAGGGGATCGGACCGTATCCATCGCCGAATCCATGGGGAGCGACTGATTCCGATAGGTGCGAATGGGATTCCCGTCTCCCTGTGTGGAGGGCCTGCCCAACCCAACCCGAAAAAGCCCAAGTTCCATGCGGTTCAGGAACGGAGGTTGCCCCTGATTAGCGAGGCCATGGCGCCGATCCGGGGGGCGGGGATTGAGGATCGGCAAGACCTGAGGAGTTATTGAAACATCCCGTTGTACTCGGCACGCTTTTCCTTGTTCCATCGCGTGCAAAGCGCAGGCCTTCCCTTCATGACCAGGTGGAAGCATGCATCGCATTTCGGGCTGCACTTGATAATGGCGTTGTCTCGCCCTTCACGGGCCTTCTTGGGCCAGTCGGGGTCTGCCCAGAGCATGCGGGCCAGCCCGATGAGGTCCGCCTTTTTCTCCTCAAGGATGGACTCTGCCCGGGCAGGGGTCGAGATGCGGCCGGCCGTGATGACCGGGATCTTGACCGCCTTTTTCACTGCCGCGGCCAGGGAAACCATATATCCGGGCCGCTGGGATTTTTTGACGATGTGGGGGAGAAAGAAGGATTCATAGGTCCCGCCCATGACAGAGATGTAGGCCACACCATGATCCTCCAGGGCCTTTGCCAGGACCAGGGACTCATTCAGGTGAAGGCCGTCCGGGAGCCATTCGTCGGCCAGAAACCGATAGCCCACCGGAAAATCGCCCACCAGGTCCTTGACCCGTTTCAATACCTCCAGGGAAAACCGGATCCGGTTCTCGATGCCGCCGCCATACATATCGTCCCGCTGGTTGGTCCTTGGCGATACAAACTGGGAGAGGAGGTAGCCGGTGCCGCCATGGAGTTCCACCAGGTCGAATCCGGCCTTTTGAACCCTCAGCGCGGCCTGGGCGTATTGCTTCTGAATGGTGGCTATCTCTTTCTTGGTGAGAGGGCGAGGCGTTCTGTTTGAGACGGGGACCGCCGACGGCGCCACCGGTTCATCCACATAGGCAAAACGGCCGGCATGGTTGATCTGCAGCCCCGCCCGGGCCTTTTCGCCCTTGATGCACTCTGCCAGTTCCTGGAGCCCGCTCAGATATCGATTGTGATCACAACGAATCGTCCGGGGCGAACCCATCCCGTCGGGTGCAATGCCTGCATTTTCAACCACGATCAGTGC
>JAWOIH010000194.1:0-3957 GCA_046484725.1 Candidatus Desulfacyla sp.
GTGCAAAATGCATCAGCAGGCTGGCTGGCAGATTTCATAATCTCCGGAGTAAATTTGTTTGTAAAACTAATTCTTGCCATCGTATAATGGTGGCATGATTATACAAGCACCGGGCCAAATTCCACTGCCATGGGCTTTTATACCGATGCGACCAAACTTGCTTCCACCTCCATGGGCGCTGGAACAACGGCCAGCGGCATATTTGCTACGGCCATGGGCTTTGAAACAACAGCCGAGGGTGAGAATTCAACGGCTATGGGCAAATACACCAGATCCTCAGGGTACGCATCCACTACCCTCGGTGTCAGCACCAAAGCCAGCGGCTACGCTTCCATTGCCTCGGGTTATGATACCAATGCAGCCGGTCTATATTCCTTCGCAGGGGGTTACGGCATTCAGTTAACGGCCGATGCCGATAACACCTTTGCCTGGGGTCATGATGAAGATAAGACTCTTATATCGATCCCCGATGCTTTTCTGATTTTTCCCGCGGGGACGCCGGGAAAGGTCGGGATAGGGACAAAAGATCCTCAGCGGATCATGCACGTCGTCGGGGTCAACCCAAGGATATTGATCGAGGCGAGTTCCTCAAACGCCGAGGTTAATTTTAAAAACTCAGGGGATTCCAACGGCGTGATATGGTCAGTGTATAAAGACGGAAGCAACCACAATCTCAATTTCTACCAGGGCGGAAACAAGGTGACCATTCAGAGTTTGACCGGGAACGTGGGCATTGGTACGGTCAATCCCGGTTATAAACTGGAGGTCAACGGCAGTGCCGCCAAGCCGGACGGCGGCTTCTGGAGCAATAGCTCGGACGAAAGGCTGAAAGATATTACAGGTGCATACACCCTCGGCTTGGATGAAATTGTCCGCCTCAGACCGATCACGTTCCATTACAAGGAAAACAATCCGAGAGGACTCCCTTCTAAGGACGAATATATCGGCTTCATCGCTCAGGAAGTGCAAGAGGTGTTCCCAGAGGCGGTCAGCGAAGGCCCGGACGGGTATCTCGATTTCAACATGCATCCGGTCAATGTGGCCCTGGTGAACGCGGTCAAGGAACTCAAGGCGGAAAATGAAACGCTGAAGCAGGAAATCCAACAGATCAAGGCGGCATTGGGGATGTAGGCTAAGAGAAAGGCTGTTCGGGCAACATCCCGATGCCCACCTGCCATAGTCTTTTGAGCTGTCAGGCGGTAAATGCCAAGAACTGGCTTGACAATCGGACTGAATTCCGTATTATATTCAGACTGGAGGTGATCATATGAATATTACCAGCGACATAAAACCCGTTACTTACCTGAAATCCAAGGCGGCGGATCTACTGAATCACATCAATATAACCCATCGTCCCGTTATCATTACCCAAAACGGTGAGCCCCGCGCCGTTCTTCAGGATCCGGAAAGCTACCAAAACATGCGCAATGCCATTGGAATACTGAAGGCGCTTTCCCAGGGGGAATCAGATATCAAGAACGGAGACGTCAAAGCCCAAGAGGATGTTTTCAATGAATTGGAAAGCGCGCTGAAGGGCAAGCGTTAATGACCCGACACTATGAAATTGTATGGGCGCGTCGCGCGGAGGACGATTTGAGGGAAATCGTAGACTATATCGCAGCGGACAGTCCGGCAAACGCCTTAACGATTTTGAGAAAAATCAAAGAGGAGGCCTCCTCCCTCTGTACCATGCCCGAAAGGTGCCGAATCGTTCCAGAGCTTAAAGACCATGGCATTTTGCATTACCGGGAGTTGATCGTGTCCCCGTGGAGAATCATGTTCAGAATAGAAGGCATGAAGGTCTATGTTTTGTCTGTTTTGGATGGCAGACGAAATATCGAGGACATTTTGTTAAGCAGGCTCATTAGCTGAAAGAGGGCGTGTACAGCCAAACAGCGCCCGAATAAAAACGGCTAAGTCCTTCTTTTCTCAAATACAGCTCCTCGTTAGATTTCCGTAACCGTCCGATTCCCACGCCTTGGCGTGGTCATCCAAGGCGTAAACTCCGTTGAGGATGGAATTCTTTATTCCTTTGCAACCTCCGCGACTTGGTTAGCCAGAGGGGACATCAGGCAGCCACGAGTGGGGTGAATGAATAGTATGTCGGATTTCTATCGACATAGTATGGCAAAATAAGATATTTTTGAGCAACCAGATTCACATGACCTTCTTGTATTCTCTGCCATTGGAATGATCGAAAATATCCGAAAAGAGATAGAGCATGAGGAGTTTGATTATCAGACCCTTATGGATTGTTTGAGGGATTATGCCCGTCCCAGGGACAAGGTGTCGGCCCTGCTGAAGAAGGGCTTTATCATCAGGATCAAAAAGGGGCTATACATATTCGGCGATCCATACCGCCGAAGGGCCTATTCACGGGAGATCCTTGCCAATCTGATCTATGGCCCGTCTTACATCTCCTTGGATTTTGCCTTACAGTACTACGGTCTCATTCCCGAGCGTGTGGAAGCCTTAACCTCGGTTACGACGGGACGGTCCTGTCGCTTCTTTACCCCGGTTGGTCTTTTCACCTATCACAAAATTTCCTTAGAGGCCTTCCGTATCGGAATGGACCGGGTTGATATCGGAGAGGGAAAGGCCTTTTTGATGGCCACACGGGAAAAGGCCCTGGCAGACAAGATCCAGAGGAGCCGGGGTTCCGGTATTAAAAACCAAACGGAGTTGTATGCCTACCTTGCGGACGACTTGAGGATCGACCCCGACGCCTTGGCAGAGCTGAATCCAACCGCCCTCGACGAAATAGCCGGTCGCTATCGATCTCGACGAATCAAGCTCCTTGGCAATCTGGTTAAGCGACTTCGACAGAGAAAACAATAAGGGGATTTCCCATGCATGAAGCCATTGGCGCCATGCTTTCAAAATACGATTGCCGAGAGCGCAGCGACTATATCAACGCCCTGCGGGAAATTTTGCAGGAGGTCGCACTCCTTGGTCTTTGGCGGGGAAAGTTTTATGAAAAGGCGGCCCTTTACGGCGGAACCGCCTTACGGGTCCTCTATGGGCTGGACCGGTATTCCGAGGACATGGACTTCTCGTTACTGGAGCCGTCCGATGCCTTTGACATTTCCGGTTATGCTGCCTTCCTCCAGAGAGAAACCGAAGGCTTCGGTTTCGATGTCAGGTTCGAGGAGATTGAGAAGGCCCATGCTTCCCCCATACAATCGGCCTTTCTCAAAACAAATACCAGGAAACAGCTCATCGTGATCAAGGCAAGTGACGACATTGTGAAGGCCATACCAAGGGGCCAGACCCTGAAGATCAAATTGGAGGTGGATACTGATCCGCCGCCGGGTTTTGAAACACAGACCCGTTACCTGTTGCGGCCCATTCCTTTTGCGGTCCGTGCCTTCTCCCTTCCGGACCTCTTCGCCGGAAAAATGCACGCCATTCTCTGCCGGAGGTGGAAAAACAGGGTGAAAGGCCGTGACTGGTATGACCTGATCTGGTACGCCGCCCATCACCCGGAGTTACATCTGCGCCATCTCGAACAGCGAATGCGGCAGACAAAGGACTGGGACGGCGATGCGCCCCTCACTTCACAAAGATGCTTGGAGTTGATTACGCATACCATTGGTGAGTTGAATATAGCCGAGGCCAGAAGAGATGTGGAGCCTTTTGTCAAGCACCCTGAGAATCTGTCTATCTGGTCCCCTGATTTTTTTTCGGATGTGGCTCGCAAAATAGAATTCGTTTAGGCCAACGGAAATTTGCATATCTGATGACGAAAACCATCGAGTCTCTGAGGAGATCCGCCAGATCAAGGCGGTATTGGGGATGTAGGTTGTCTAAGGCGGGACGTACCCGCAACCCAATGTCGTCCCTCAGCTCAAAGCTGAAAGCTGAAAGCCAAAGCAGAAAGCGGGTTGAAGGATCCTTTGAGCTTTTAGCCTTGAGGCTATTGCTATCACCCCATGAGAGACTTTCTTGTTTTTTATG
>JAWOIH010000214.1:0-54297 GCA_046484725.1 Candidatus Desulfacyla sp.
CTTCTGCCCAAGCATGATCTTTCTTTTTCGACGTGTTTTGAGATCGTAGGCCATGTCCCCCTGCCGGATGAACGTTGTCTCCTTATAGTTGAATCGGTCCGAAAGATACCGGATCATAGAAAACAGATCCAGCACCTCAAAACCCTGAATTTCGAGGTCCCCTTTATGTCTGCAGAATTGCGGGAAAATGAGATTTTTCTCCATCCCGTCAATGACAAAAGAGTGCGCTTTCAGGAAGTCCACCGTGAACATTTGAATATGCCTGCCGGCATCCAGAGATACGGAGCGTATGGTTTTGGGGGTTTGAAAATCCTTCTTGTATTGATGCGCGATGTAATCCACAATGAATTTCCGAGGATCGATGACAAACCCTGTCAGGTATTTCTTGCCATTCTTATGAACGTCGATTTCAAGATAGCCGTAATCAATCTCATGTTTCTCACTCCGCGAAAGAAACTGGTCTTTCCTATACCAATCCATGGTGTAGAACTCGGCAACGGATATCTCCAATCGATTTTTCTCAATCACGGCATACATATGAACCCACTCTGCTCAGCCTTTCCCCATTAGTTCCTCTGGATGCAGATGATTGGCTGCGTCCGTTTGCCGACAATGCTCTCCGATGAGTTTCTTCAGGCAGTGCTGGCAGATGTCACATTCCACCTGGGCTCCATCGCCGAAAACAGACCCGTAGCCGCCGATGAATTTAACATGATGAAATTCCTGGGTTTCGAGGTCGTCGGCTGCATACTCGCGCTTGCAGACGTCGCAGATCACCGCATCGGGTTCCTCTATTGTCTTCTGGATCTGTTTGTATCTGATCATTTCTGTCTCAGTACAAGTGATTATACGGGGTCGTACATCAAACGGATAGGGCCGGAAAAATGGACTCAAGCGGTTGCAATACGCTTTAAATTGCCAATATCAATGGACTGCTCTGCTTTCCAGAGATCGTATTGGAGCTGAAGCTTGAGCCAACCTTCAGGTGACCGGCCAAATACCCTTGACAATCTCAATGCCATTTCAGGGCTAATTCCCGCTCTCCCATTTAACAGTGCCGAAAATGTCTTTCTTGTAACGCCAAGCGCCCTTGCCGCTTCGGTGACATTGATATGAAGTGGCTCAACGCAAAAGTCTCTAATAATTTCGCCAGGATGAGGCGGATTATGCATAGCCATTTTTACTCCTAATGATAATCTTCATAATTTACATCAAATGCATCACCGCTTTGAATCTTGAATGTAATTCGCCAGTTCCCACTGACCTTGACCGCCCAAGCTCCTTTACGATTTCCCTTGAGCGGGTGGAGACCCAGGCCTGGCAAATCCATATCTTCAAGAGTCTCAGCCGTTTCAAGGAGCGCGAGAATCTTCCTGATTCGAGCTACCTGTTGAGGATCAACACCGCTGGTGATGCCGGATTCGAATAATCGTTTGAGCCCTCTATGTTTGAATTTCTGAATCATGCGACTTCAGTGTAACCAGGAACGTATCAGGTGTCAATAGGAAGTGTAGCTATGCACAGGATAGCACATAAGCTGAAAGCTCAAAGCTCAAAGGGCAAACCAGAAAGCCGAAGGTTCAAGATGTAAGGATGCTGAAAATTCGGTAATTGTAGGAAATCATACTTCTAACATGTAGAAAGTCAAGTAAAATCAGTTAGAATAGCGAAGGGATTTAGGGGTATCCGGCGGTGGACCCAGGCCGCATTCTCATCGAGCCTGTTTTCACCATGCATCCTTTCAGAATCACACGGGTCCAGGACATCAATTACCTTCGGGCGAAGGTATCTCGGATATAAATCATTGGATTTCATTTCGGCTGATTGTAAGTTATGCCGCGGCTATTTGCAAGAAAGTTTTCGGCTAATTATAAGAATTGATGCGTCTAATTGTAGGTTTAGGACAGCCCTTATCTCAATTGCCTGACTTATTTTGGCATGTTCAGGCCTCTGCCCACTCTGCCCATTGTGGCTGCCAACCGCGATCTTAATGCTTTGTTGCGCGATCTTGCCTGCTTTTAAGCCATTTCTTGAAAGAACTCTGACTTTCGCCGGAGGGTCTGCCCGACAGAAGACCTTCCACACTGATGTCTTCGTCCAGGTCATCCCAGTGGATTCCCTGACCCCTGCCGATAAGTCGCCAGTTCGCATGCTCCTCGGGACTCGCGTGCTCGAGTCGGGGATACCAACCCAACGGGGTCAGAATAGTGCGACCGTCACTCAGGTCGACTGCCAGGGTATCCATTGTGACGCGGACATTTACGGCATAAGGGATTTCGATTTCAACCGCCAAAATATTCATGCCAGGCCTCCACAAAAGACTCGTGGTTTTCGTCAATAATTCTCCGAATTCGACTCAATTCCATGCGATCAAACCCCCCACTGCTCTGAAGCCGAACCGGATCCAGCCAAAATTTCGCAACATTGTCATCTCGCTCGACATGGATATGATAGGGCTCTTCTCGATCGCCTGCATAGAAAAAGAATCGATAAGGGTCATTTCTGAGTACTGTCGGCATTCAGTCCCCGTTCTCGAGGGAAGGATTCTGAGACAATAAGGGATCGGCATTCAGCCCTTTATTGGTACGGGACCGAAAGAGACTCCCGGATTCGGCTCTATAGCGCGACCCACACCAAGTCGTCGCGGCTAAGGCTAAAGGCTGCCAGCTCATGATTGATAGGTTAGGGTGTAGGGCGTCAGGCCCAAGCACTGCTGATGTTTCAGGGTTCATAGCTGATAGCTGATGGATTATGATTCTATCATTGGAGATTTTATTGAAAATTAAGTGTAAGTCAAGTCAAATCACGAGTGCCCCTCGCCCTGCCTTTATTCGGCCATCCTCTGTCTCTTAATAATGGCCGTTAGACCGCGGAGAGCATCGTTGACCGAGTCGTGGTCTGGAAAATACTCGGCCACGTCGGGATCAATGACGACGACGTTGGCGCCTTCCGCATAGCGCTTCGCATATTTGCCCCGGACGCCACCAGAAAAATCGTATTCCTCCAGCATTTCCGGATCAGTCTTCATTCTCTTCATATCCCAACCTCTCTCTTTTTGTTGCAATCTTGGGCTGATAATGCGTATTCGGTCGCCTCTTTCCGTATGCACAATAACGAAGAGTCGCCCCTTCACAGACCGCCCTATAAGGACAAAAAGTTCCTCATCTTCAGAATGAAGTGAGGGAATGGGGTCAGGCCGAACGGGAAATAGGTTCAAGACGTGAGATTTCTTCTGCTCCCGGCCCGTTCATGGCATGCCAAAGATCCCAATCCTGCTGAAGACCAAGCCAAAAATCAGCCGGCATGCCCAGTACTTTAGCCAGGCGCAATGCGGTATCCGGCGTCACGGAACGGCGGCCGCGTACAATTTCGTTCAGTCGCGGATATGACACCCCGAGGTGAATAGCTAACTGACTCTGAGATATTCCCAAGGGCTTCACGAACTCTTCCAGCAACATCTCGCCGGGGTGTGTCGGCGGACGTTCCTTCGGCAAGCGCCGGTTCACATCATGATCAGTGATAATCGACGATTTCGACTTCGTAGGCATCTCCATCCTCCCATTTGAAACAGATCCGGAACTGCTGGTTTATCCGGATGCTGTATTGATTTTCTCTGTCACCGCGAAGGCGTTCCAGACGATTACCCGGTGGGATGGAAAGCTCTCCGATTTCTCGGACACGATTTATTTGATCCAGCTTACGTTGGGCAATCGTCCACAAAAAGCGCGGGCAGCAACTCCTCGCCAGCCCGGAGTTTCTGCCATTAAATATGTCTTCGGCGCCTTGGCCGTGAAACGATTTTATCATGGATTATATTATAACGGGATCTATTATAGCTGTCAACTCGAACCAATCCGAACTTGATATCGCAATTTGCGATTTCAAGTTGGCAAACTCTTCTTTGGTCAATTTGAACGCAAAATCTTCTGGGAATTTCTCTATGTTTCTTCGAACTTGTTCGTTGAGGCGTCTGGTTTCAACGCCATAGAGTTTAGCCAAATCCGAGTCCAGGATCGCCATCGCCGTCGCCCTTGTTACAAGGCCAATTTCTGCCTCAACATGGAGGTCCTAATGACCATAATACCCCCAATCATAGCCTTTTTATCTGTCTCATCAAGCAGTTGTCTCGCTCCCACCCCCGCCCGCGGAATTTTTCTTGACATCCCTTTATCTATTTCTCTATTCTCATCTTCAAGTTCAGGTGCTCGTTTAGAGCTTAATAGGGAACGCCGTAAAAACGGGACGGGCCCGCCGCTGTGACCTTCTCCCTGGATCTTTGTGTTTGAAAGAAAAAGGGAACTTTTTCAGCATGTTGTGCCACTGTCATGAACCCCGTGTCGGGGCGCCGATGGGAAGGCTGCTGAAAGGGGAGGGGAGTCAGAAGACCTGCCTGAATGCCGCACCAGCGGTGAGCGTGACCTTCGCGGACAGAGGGTAACGGCAGGATCTTGTGGATAAAACAGGGAAATCCCCGGATCGATTGGTTTCGGTCCGGGGATTTTTTTTGCACCGGGCCATTGGCGTGAAACAGAAACAGCATGTCAAAGGATAAGGAGATTTGGATATGAAAAGACATTTCGTTATTTCAATTCTGATGGCCTTGTTTGTGTTTCCTGGGTTCTGCATGGCCGGGAGCGCGCAGAAAGGCGATGGAGCGGTGGAAACGCTGGATGAGGTGGTCGTTTCGGCCACAAAGACGCCCGAAAAGCGGAAAGATGTTCCGAACGCTGTGATCGTCATCGATGAAATGCAGATCGAGGAGTCTCCGGCAAAGACCCTTGGGGAACTCCTGGCCAACGAGCCGGGCATTGACTGGCGGACCTATGGGGATTATGGGGGAGCTGTCGGACAAATACATATCCGGGGCATGGCGGGGAACGCCACCCAGGTCCGCGTCAACGGCGTTACCGTCAATTCCCCTTCTCTTGGCCCCGCCGATGTGAGCAAGATACCGCTGAACAGCATTGAGCGGATCGAGGTGGTCAAGGGTTCGGGGTCGGTTCTGTATGGTTCAGGCGCCATGGCCGGGACCATCAACATCATCACCAAACGGCCTAAGCGGGAGGAAATGGACCTCAAGGCCAGGGCCGGCTACGGTACCCAGGGCAGCTACGGGATTGCCGCGGAGCAGGGGATGTTTGCGGCCGGAGATTTTGGGTACTACCTGACCGCCAACCGGTACAAGACCGATGGATTTCGTTCCAACAGCGATTTGAGCCACAATGACGCTTCGCTCAATCTCGTGTTAGACAAAGGGGACCTTCTGGATGTCAGTCTCTATGGAGACTACATCTACAGAGATTTTGGCAGGCCGGGCGTTCAGCCGCCTGCCGGTACTCAGAGCTATTATCTAAACGGAACCGAGTTGACCAACAGCGAATCCGCCAGCCTGGTAGACAGGGGGCGGGACAACGATGCCCATGGCGTCCTCAATGTCAGAAGCCGGCCTGCGGACTGGGTGGACCTCAAGTTCCGAGGAGATTATACCTACATGGAATCGTATAACTATGGCCGATATGTCTATTGGGGTTCTGCAGGAGGGGCCAGGACATGGGTGACCAACAAGGTCCTGGGATTTGAGGGAGACGTGGACCTGAGGCCGTTTTCAGGCGCGAATCTCCTGATCGGGGCGGAATACAAAAACTATGACTGGGAGAACAAGAACACCGACCTGGATGGCGGCGGGGCCGATGTCCCGGGCTCCACGACAAAGACCGATGCCAGCCTTCACACGACAGGCGTCTATATGGAAGGGCAATACCGGCCCTGCGAGTATGTCAAGGGCCTGGCAGGCATACGGCACGAGGATCACTCCGTTTTTGGAACAGAAGATCTTCCCCGCTTTGGCCTGATCATCAACCCTCTTCAGGAGACGGCGCTCAAAATCAATTACGGGAAACATTTTCTGGCGCCCACGCCCAACGATCTGTATTGGCCCAGCGATCCCTACACCAGCGGAAACCCCAATCTGAAGCCCGAAAAAGGTTGGCATCTGGATGCAGGCGTTGAACAGGCACTGTTTGAGAATAAATTGTTTCTGTCTCTCACCTATTTCAACTGGGATCTCAAAGATAAGATCCTCTGGGGGCCCGACAGCAACTGGGTCTGGAAACCCCAGAATTTGGACAAGGCCAAGGCCCAGGGATGTGAAGTGGGCATAAAGATGGGTCCCTTTTACGATCTGACGCTTGCACTGGACTATACCTATACGGACGCTGAAGAGGAGAACCCGTATGTGACTCGTCGCGCTACCTACACCCCCAGAGATCAGTTCCGGGGGGACCTCACCTATTGGGCGCCTTTCGGTCTGACCGCCGTGGCCACGGTCCGGTATGTGGGGGACCGGTATTATTATGGTTCGGATGAGACCATCACGGATCCGAGCAGCACCCTCGATTCGTACATCACCATGGATTTGAGACTCGAGCAGCGGCTTTTTGAACACTGGCTTTTGTCTTTGCAGGCAAACAACCTGTTCAACAAATCATACGATACCTATTTCGGTTCCTTCACCGACCAGATCAGCGGACAAACCAGTACAGCGGCCTTTCCAGGGGCCGGCCGCTCCCTGTTTTTTCAGGTCGCTTATGAGTTTTAATCATCTCCATGATATGGATTTGTGATAGTTGATTGAAAAACAGCCAATGCGGGCTGCGCCCGCAACCCAATGATGGCCCGGTTTCGGGTTCAGGGGTTCAGGGTTCAGAGGTTTGACGAGCAACCGGGAACCCTGAACGGGAAACCCGGAACCTGTGAACCCTTACGAAATGTGAACTGAAAAAATGGGCTGTGCGGTTAAGCTTCTTTTGTTCCTTATACGGGCTAACCGCACAAGGCCCATAAAATCCTGAGGGGAGAATCACCATGCAGTTTTATTGGCGTATCATCGAAGAATTGAGATATCTGGGAGAGAGTGTGATTTTCCGTGACCCAGGTCTTCAAAGGCAGTATCATTGGTGGCTCAGGAAAAACGCGGCAGGCCTGGCCCTCAGCAGGGAAACCGGCGGCACGGCAGGCGGGTCGCATGTCTTGAGAAACCTGAAGAAGTTCACGTCCCTGAATTAGTCGGGGAAAAGAGCGGCCCTCGGAACCTTGAACCTTCGGACCCGCTTCCATACGGGTTGCGCAATGAGGCAACTGGATGAAAGGATATGTGCAGGTTTACACCGGCAACGGCAAGGGGAAGACCACGGCGGCCTTCGGGCTGGCCCTGCGGGCGGTGGGCGCGGGGCTCAGGGTTTTCATCGCCCAGTTTGTAAAGGATGCGAAATACAGTGAAATTAAGGCCGTGGAGAGATTGGACGATGCCATCACTCTGAAACAGTTCGGACGGGGACACTTTCTCAACAGAGAACCCGATGAAGCGGACATCCGTTGTGCGCGGGAAGGCCTGGAAGAGGTCCGGCAATTGATGTGCAGCGGCCTGTACGATGTTATCATCCTTGATGAGGTCAATATCGCCATCTATTATAACCTCATTTCCGTGGAAGACCTGCTGGCATTTATGGGGGCAAGGCCCGACCCTGTGGAACTCGTGTTGACCGGGAGGAAGGCGGACCCCCGCATTATCGAGGCGGCCGATTTAGTGACGGAGATGGTGGAAGTAAAACACTATTACCACCAGGGCGTTAAGGCAAGGGTCGGCATTGAGAAATAATCCTGGCGGACGGTATCGCAAATGAGATCCTAAAGCGGATAACCGCAGCCAAAACATGTCTCGCGCAAAGAGGTAAGAACTTTCTTGTTTTTTGTGACAGAACACCTGGAAATAAGTCACTAAAGGGGTTTTCAGCGCGGTACGGTTAATCCTCTGAAATCCGTTTGGGCTCGCCGGGCTATCCCGTCTGGAATAGTTGGTGAAGGTCGGGATGGTTCTCGATGGCCTTCAGGAACTGCTCGGTTCGGCGCTCGAGGCGGCTCTTGAGAATGCTGGCAATAATCTGCATGACCCGATATCCCATGCTGTGATCCTTTTCCATCAGGTTTAAGAAATCCTCCCCAGGTATGCTCATCACCTCGCACGGCTCCACGCAGATAGCGGTGGAGGTATACTGAGAGCCGGGAAGCAGGGCAGACCAGCCGAAGCAGAACCCCGACTTGACTGCGCCCATGGAGACGCTGATGGTCTCCGAGACATCCACCTCCAGGAGCAATTTTCCCTCCTTGAGCATGTAGAAAAATTTCGCATCATCTCCCTGTTGGAAGATGGTATCGCCGGCCCCGAACAGCCGCATTTGCAGCAGGGACGACATCCTCCCCAACATGGAATCCGTCAGGTTTTCCAAAAGATGGATTTTTCTCAGCTCTTTAAACGGGACCATGGGGCTTCCTCCGGTTGCCTTTTGACTTTCAGGAATTCACAATCCTACATGAAAACAAAGACCAGTACAAGGAATGCCGTGGCGGCGGCGGCCCCCAGCCCGACGGGGCAGGTACCGCCCATGACGTCGGCATAGAGGTTGAGTTTTCTCATTCGCAGTCGTTCCCCGCGTAATCCTGTCAGCATCCAGAAGGTGACCATCACGAAAACAGAAAGCCTCGCAATGATGTCCCTGAAGAGATGAGCGACGATTCGGACGAGCCCGCCGACAAAAAATCGTTCACAGACCGCGTTAATGGGGTTGAGAGTCCTGGCCATGACACGATAAAAGAGCCTCCCCCCCTTGCGGTAGAACCAGTCTACATCCAGATTGATGCACCGGATCTCCGCCGGGTAGATGCCCGAGAGGAGAAGGAGGGTGAAGGCCAGGGCTGAGAAGAAGAGAAGCTGGGTCTGGCCGAGGACATGGGGGGCCGTGTACGGCACGTATTCCACCGGATAGGGGAGGAGGCTGTACAAAGGGGCCGGGTAAACGCCGATGAATATCGACAAAACCGCGGCGATGCCCATGGCAAGGAGCATGTGGACCGGGGCTTCCTTCGGCCGCAGCCCGGAGTCGTGGGAGAAAAATGCGAAGTAGGGAATCTTGATCCCGGCATGGTGGAACACGCCGGCCGAGGCAAAGAGGAGCATGAACCAGATGATCCTCATGTGACCCGCGGCCGCTGCGTCCATGACCATGGACTTGCTGACAAACCCGCTGAAGAGGGGAAAGGCGGAGATGGAGGCGGCCCCCACCATGCAGAAGACGCAGGTCAGCGGCATGGTCCGGTAAAGCCCGCCTAAGTCCGTGCCGTTGATCTTTCCGGTGCGGTACATGACAGCGCCCATGGACATGAAAAGGAGGGCCTTGAAAAGGATGTCGTTGAAGGCGTGGCATACGGCCCCGTTGATGGCCAGGGCGGTCCCGATGCCGATCCCGCAGACCATGAATCCTACCTGGTTGATGAGGCTGTAGGCCAGGACCCGTCTGAGGTCATTCTCGATCACTGCGTAAAAAATAGGAAAGGAGGTCATGACGGCCCCGATCCATATGAGGGCCTCAGTGCCGGGAAAGGCCCTGGCCAAGGCATAGACCGCCACCTTGGTGGTAAAGGCGCTCAGGAATATGGTCCCGGTAATGGTGGCCTCGGGATAGGCGTCCGTGAGCCAGGGGTGGAGGACCGGCCAGGCGCAGTTGAGGCCGAAACCGAGGAAGATGAGGTAGGTCCCCGGGCCGTTCAGGCCCAGGTAACCCAGCTCAATGGACCCGGTCTGATTCACATGGAGCACGATCCCGGCCAGGAGACACAGCCCCCCGGCCGCATGGACCAGGAGGTACCGATACCCGGCGCCCAGGGATGCCTCGGTGCGCCTTGCCCAGATCAGAAAGATGGAGGATATGGTCAGCATCTCCCAGAAGACAAAAAAGGAAAAAAGATCCCCTGAAAATACCGCCCCCAAGGCGCTCCCCGCATACACCAGCCCTGCCACATGCTGAATGTCGTCTTTGACGTGGAGGGCGTAGAGGATGGCGATAAAGGATATGATGTGGAATATGTAGCCGAAGAGAAGACTGAGCCGGTCCACCCTGCCGAAGATCAGGTGATAATCCAAAAATGGAACAACCCAGGAGGTCCCTTCTTCCATATGGATCAGGTTGATGAACCCAAGCACAGGAATCAGGAGGAGAAGGACGGACTTCCATCTCCCTTTAAGAAAGGGGACCAGCAGTGCACCCACAATGAATATGATGACCGGAGGGAGCGGTTCAGTCATAATAATCCTCTCGTCTCTTTACGAGGGGCCTCAAAATGTATTTCGCGGCCACCACAAGGACCACGCATGCCACAAAGCCGTATACGGCATAGAATTCAGGCCATGCCTCCCAGCCGAAGTGCGGATGCTTGTGCACAAACCATTCGATCATAAGGAGGACCAGCAGAGATGCGTAAAAGCAGCCGAGGAGGATCTTCACATTCCGCGGATTGTCGAAGAGATAGCTCCGGGATTGTCGATTGTCGATTGTCGATTTTTGATTTGTGTCAGTTTCTTTTTGATCTTGCATGGTTACATCCTTCTTTGTAATGCGTTTATCATGGTGTGATCGGCGATTCAAAGGGTCTTAAAGAGGATGAGACCCAGATAGAGGGCGCCGATGGTGATGGCAATGAAGAAGGCGGTCCGGTATCCCGGGACCGGCTCGTGCGTCAGTTCCATCTTCTCTTCGTTTGGGTCACTCATGCTGCAATTCCTCTATGGGTTAATAACCTGGCAAAGGGACCCAGACGACCCAAAAGACCCAATGAGCGGTGTGGATCGCCTGCCATCGGAGGCTGAGATCAGAGGACAAGGCATCCGATCATCAAGCATCCAGTATCCAGAAACCAGTATCCAGAACCATCACCCTCCCGTTATTGCGGTGACCGCCATCTGCGCCAGCCGGAAAAAGGGCTGGGGATAGAAGAAGAGGACGATGGATATCAGGGCGGTGAGGGTCAGCGGGGCGATGCAGAACAGGGGGGCCTCCTCTATTCGGGTTTCCGATCCCTGCGTCTCCGGACGGCTGAAAAAGGCCCGGTAGACGATGGGCATGAAATAGGCGGCATTGAGCAGGGAACTGGTCAGGAGGACGACGAGGACAGCCGTCTGTTCGGCCTGGAGCGAGCCTAACACCAGGTACCATTTGCTCAGGAACCCGCCGGTGGGGGGGAGCCCGATAATGCTCAAGGCCCCGAAAAAGAATGCCGTCATGGTCAGGGGCATCCTTCTCCCCAGCCCTTTCATCTCGCTGATATTCCGTTTCCCCGTGGCCACAAAGATGGCCCCGGCGCAGAAAAAGAGGGTGATTTTTCCAAAGGCATGCATGGCGATATGGAGCATCCCTCCGGTCATCCCCTTGGGGGAGAGGAGACCCACCCCCAGCACGATATAGGACAACTGAGCAATGGTGGAAAATGCGAGAAGGCGCTTCAGGTTGTCCTGGGTAAGGGCGATGAGGGACCCCGCAATGATGGTGAAGGATGCGATGATGCAGATGAGGGTGTCCAGATGAAGGGTCGACAACAGGTCGATCCCGAACACCCCTGTCAACACGCGGACAATGCTGAAAACCCCCACCTTCACAACGGCCACGGCATGGAGGAGGGCGCTCACCGGCGTGGGGGCCACCATGGCCGCAGGGAGCCACGCGTGAAACGGCATAATGGCGGCCTTGGCAAAGCCGAAGAGAAACATCAGGAGGAGGAGTGTCACCAGCCCTTTGGAAGCGGTCCCGGTCAGGAATCCATGACTCGAGAATTCCAGAGTCCCGGCCTGGGTATAGCAGATCAACATGGCCGGGAGGGCCAGTCCGATGGATGCGCCCAAGATGTACGTCAGATACTTCCGGCCCGAGGTCCGTGCCTCTGCGTCCTGGTGGTGGGTCACCAGGGGATAGGTGGCCAGGGAGAGCATCTCGTAAAAGAGATAAAGGGTCAGGAGGTTGGCCGAAAAGGCCACCCCGATAGTGGCTGAAAGGGCCAGTGCAAAAAAACAGAAATATCGGGTCTGGCTGTGTTCATCGAGCCCCCGCATGTATCCGATGGAATAGGCGCTGGTGATGATCCATAACGAGGAGGCCACCAGTGCAAAGAGCATCCCCAGGGAATCGACCCGGAACCCGATGGCGACCCCCGGAACCACCTCTGCGAGGGTGAAGACCATCTGGTGTCCCTTGAGGATGACGGGGAGCATGGAGAGGACAATGAGGAATTTTACAATGGCGGCGATGAATGTCCAGGACTCCCTAATATTGGCCCGTCTGCTGAGGATCAGGAGCGGGACCGCGGCGATGGACACCAGCACGGCGATGAATGGCTTTATGGAGACGATGGGTTCCACGATAAGTGCCTAAAGTGAGCTAAAGTGCCTAAAGTTGAAAAGCAGAAAAGTTGATAAAGTCAAAGGCTCAAAGCTGAAAGCTGAAAGCGATGAACATCCAGTATCCAGAATCGAGCATCCAGCATCCGGCACCCCTACCGCGCCAGGGCTGCGGGGATAACGGGATCGATGAGGGTCGTTACGATCGTCCCCGTATACATGCCGATGATCACCAGCCCCGTTTAGACGATTAAGAGTGGGGTCAGCATGGTTGCAGGGGCCTCTGTCCTCGGCTCCGATGGAGATCCATGGCCATGGGCGTGTTGCATATCTCCATAGTAGCTGATCTCAATCACCCTGAAAAAGAGGATAACGTTAACAAGGCTGCTGAACAAGAGCGCTGCCACGAAGCCGTAGTGCCCTGCCTGAAGGGCCCCGGTGATAAGGTACCATTTGCTGAAGAATCCGCAGGTGGGCGGCACCCCGATGATGCTCAGACCGGCCGCCACAAAGCAGGCCATTGTCAACGGCATCCGGTGAAAGAGCCCCCGCAACTGGTGGAGTTCCAGCCCGTTGATCCGGTAATAGATATTGCCGGCCGCCAGAAAGAGGGTAATGGTCATGAGCGCATCGTTAAGGATGTGGAGGATCGCCCCTGTCATGCCCGCGGCATTGCCGAGCCATGCCCCTCCCACCATGTAGCCGATTTCAGAGACAATGATGTAACAGAACATCCTTTTGAGGTTTTTCTGGGCCAGGGCCAGCGAGGCCCCCATGACAATGGCCAGGATAGACAGCCAGACCATCGCATCGCCCAGATTCAGAATCGAGAGGGTGAAGTCAATGGAGAAGACCGAGAGCATGAGGCGTATCATCACATAGACCATGACCTTGGTCATGAGGGGCGCGATGAGGCTGCTCACCGCAGAGGGAGCACAGGTGTATGCATTGGGAAGCCAGCCATGAAGAGGGAAGAAGGCCATTTTGACGCCTATCCCCACCATGCAGAAGGCGAAGGCCACCCATACGGCTGTCGACGAATAAATGGCAGGGAGGAGGGATGCCACATCCGACATGTTGAGGGAACCGGTCATGATGTAGAGGTATCCTACGCCCAAGAGATAAAAACAGCCGCCGATGGTCCCGATGAAGAGGTAGTTGAGGCTGGCCAGGGGTGCACGGGGCCCTCCCAGGGCGATCAGGGCGTAACTGGTCAGGGAGGCCACCTCCAGCAGGACATAGAGATTGAAGAGGTCTCCGGTCACTACCATACCGACCAGGCCTACCGTAAAGAGGAGATAGAGGGTGTAAAAGGCGCCTTCCTTTTCAGGAAATTCCGCGACTACGCTCCTGCGTGTTGCCAGAAGATTGATGAAGACCAGGACGGATACCACTGCCAGGACCATTGCGTTCAGGGTGTCTACCTGATATCCGATGCCCCAGGGCGTCTCCCATCCCCCCAACCGGTACTGAACCGCGCCGTTCCGGAGGACATCCACCAGGAGCCGCACTGAAAACCAGGCGCAAAGGCCCGAGCCGACAACGGCCAGCGGGTAGCAGAGACCCTTCCTGATCCATGCCATGCCGCTGACGAGGAACGCAAAGAGAAGCGGTGCGATAATCAGAAGGGCAGGGTAATGGTCGTTCATCGCGGCCTCAATCGCGCGAGAATTTCATCTTCTTCCAGCGTCTTGTATTTTTGATAGACCTTTATGGCCAGGGCCAGGGCCACGCCGAATGTGGAAACAGAGACCACGATGGCCGTCAGCATCAGCACATGGGGCAGCGGATTGACATACTGGCTGAGATCAACGGCGTGGTGGCCGGTGTTCAGCCCATGCTGGATGATCGGAATGCCTGCCCCTTTTTTGCATCCGATGGAGACATAAAAGAGGATGATGGAGGTCTGGAAGATGTTCATCCCCACCAGTTTTTTGATGAGGTTGTTCTTGGCGATCATGGCATAGAGCCCGATCATCATCAAAACAATGTAGAGCCAGTAATTGTACTTGGCCACAAGAATGGGAATGAGATCCGACATCGCCTATAACCCCTCATCCTGTTTTCCGGCCGAGGCCAGATTGTTGTAGATGGAGATCATGACGGCCATGACCGTAATCCCCACGCCGAGCTCGACGCCTAAGATCCCGTGTGAACGGGCCATGATCTCATCTGCAAAAAGGATCACGGAGAGATTGCCGTAATCCAGGAATGTGGCCCCTAAAATGACACAGACGGCCCCGATTCCAGCATAGATGAATACGCCGACGGCCATGAGGAGGTTGTCGACCTTTTCGCTGATGCGGGCAATGGCGGTACGCATGTTGTGGGAAATGGCGAGCAGAATGATGCTGGCGCCCAGTATAACGCCACCCTGAAAACCGCCCCCGGGGCTGTGATGACCATGAGCGATCACATAGAGTGCAAAAAGCTGGATAAATGGAACGAGTATCCGGCACATGGTCTTGATGATCAGGTCATAGGGGGTCCACAGGGTGTCGATACGCTCAAACTCCCTGGATTTTTCAGGGATTTTGCCGCCCTTTATATGAAGCGTGATCTCGGTGGCAATGTGACGGTAATAGCGGTCTTCCGGCTTCTGTCTGAATATCCTCAGGAGTACGAAACAGCCGATGCCGGCGCAGAAGATGACAGTGGTCTCAAACATAGTGTCAAAACCGCGGTAATCGGCCAATATAGCCGTTACGACATTGGGGACGGCGGTCTCTTCCATGGCCTTCTGAAGATACCGGGGGGATACGTGGGTGCTGGCAGGGGAGTCAGGCGCCCCCCACGGCGGGAAGTCCCGGGTGGCGTAGAGGAGGAGCGTCCCTGCCAGCAAAACGATGATAAGCCCTGCCGCCTTCAATCTCGAGTCCTCCGGGTCGTGTGGAATACGGCCGCCACAAAAAAGACGGTGCTCACCCCGGCCCCCACCGACGCCTCTGTAAAGGCCACATCCACAGCAGCCATGATGGCCCAGAGGAGGCACATGAGAAAGCTGTAGGCCCCGAACAGAATGGCGCAGCCGAGTAGATCTTTTACAGCGATGGCGGCGATGGCGGTAAAGATGACCAGCGTCAGAATCGCGAGGTCCAGTTGCCAGATCATGAGGAGACCCCCTTGGAAGTGCCTAAAGTGCCTAAAGTGAGCTAAAGTGCCTAAAGTTACGAGTGCCTGAAGTCGCAAGCGCCTGAAGCGACGGATTACATTTCATGCTCTTCATTCGATGTTCGACGTTCATCTCTTCTCCTTGGTCCAGGGTTTGAGGCCGGCCCTGACGCCCGCATCGACAATGGCATGGGTGGCCGTAGGGCTCAGGACAAAGACGAAGAGCACAATCAACATTATCTTCAGGCTGGTAATAAGCTGGGCCCACGTGAAGTCATGAAGGTTGAAGAGGGCCACGGCCAGTACCATAAGAAGAGACCCAAGTGTGTCCATCTTGCCGGCCGGATGGAGCCGCGTGTAAAAGTCGGGCAGTCGCAAGATCCCCACTGCCCCGCCTGTAAAAAAAATCAGGCCGCTGATAAGGAGAAAAATCACAATGATGTCCAACATGAGCGCCCCTTGGGGATTGATGATTGTTGATTGATGATTGAAAAAAACCTGCAATCTGAAACCGGAAACCCGTTACGTTTGTCCGCGAACCCAATAAACCCGACAAAAACCGCAAGTACCGTTATGACGACTCTTCGTAAAGCCCCTTCTTCTTTTGAAAATACCGGGACGCAGCCAATACGGCCGTGAAATTGAGAAGGGCATAGGCCAGGGCAATATCCACGAACATATCCACTCGGCCGTAGATCAGGCCGATCAGCAAAAGTAGAATGACCGTCTTGCTTCCGATGGCATTGACGCCGATCAGACGATCCAGGACCGTGGGGCCGAAGATGGCGCGGTACAGCGATGCAATCATCAACAGACAGAGATACAGACCCGTATAGAGAAAGACGTTCGACATCAGACCTCCTTGAATGCCCTGATGATCCGGGCCTCCATTTCTCCCGGAAGGGGTTCGCCCGACTTCTTGTCAATGGCGTGGACCTGGAAATCTCCGTCCACGGATACGTAGACCGTGATGGTGCCCGGCGTCAGGGTAATGGAGTTGGCGAAGATAACCAGGGGAAGATCGTCTTTGAGTTTGCTCTGGAATCGAATAATGCTCGGATCGATGAGGTCCATCATCCTGGGGTGAAGCACCACATAGAGGATATGGAAATTGGCCATGAGAATTTGATAGAGAAGCCACGGGATATACGCGGCTATCCGGAGCCCGAGGCGAATCAGGCCCGTTATCTTCGCTCCAGGAAAGAGGAGATCGCCGGAAAAGAACGTGACGATGAGGCATGAGATGACCCCTAATGTCATGTGGAAGGAGTCAAACTGGCCGGAAAGGATGAGCCAGAGGGAGAACAGAATAAAGAATGTCAGGATACGGGGAAAGATCTTACGGGTCGGCCGGCGGGACCGGGCAGCACCGGATACTGAAGCCTTTCGCAGTGGGCGACGGGGTGCGTTTATCTGGGTATGGACCTCCAAGTACCCGCTCCTTTCAAGAGATTCCTTGAGAACAGCTACTTCTGCACACTCTCGATGCCCGGCCCTGCTGATCCGAAAGAAGTCCTGGGTTCAGAACCAGGCATTCACGTCCATAAAAGACTCTACACGATTAGGAGACAGGGAGTCTGATGAAAAAGGTCGTACCTTTTCCCGCCTCGGTTTCAAACGACAAACTACCTCCCAGTTTTCTGATGATGTTCCGGCAGATGGGAAGGCCGAGGCCCGTCCCCTTGCCAGGCGGTTTGGTGGTAAAAAAAAGATCGTACATCCGGGTTCGATTTTCTTCGGGAATGCCGGTGCCGTTGTCGGATATCCTGATTTCGATCATGGATTCATCTCTCGCGGTTTCAATCTCGATCCGCCCCCCCCGCTCCTCCTTTTCCTTCACGGCATAGACAGCGTTTGACATGAGATTGACCAGGATCTGCTCCAGCATCTGCTTGTCCGTGTCCATCAGGAGTGGGCCTTCCATCAGATTCAGCACCACCTCGATCTCCTTGTATTTAAGCTCCGGGTTCAGAAACGAAACCGTTTCCTCCAAGAGTCTGTGGATATCTATGGCTGTCCTCGAAGGCTCTGAATCCCTTACAAAACTTAATAGTTGATGGGTGATGCTCCGGCAACGTCTCGTCTGTTCCCTGATATGCTGGACCGCTGTTTCTATCTCTTCGCGGTCTTCAGTGTTGAGTCCCTTGGCATCCGCTGCCACGGCCCCGATCCAACCGGAAATTTCGGCGATAACGGCGATCGGGTTGTTGATCTCATGGGCAATACCCGATGCCGTCCGGCCGATTTCGGCCAGTCTGTCAACCCGGATGAGATCCTCCTGGAGTTGTTTCCACTGGGTGATATCCCGCGAGATGCCCACGCTCCCGACGATCTCTCCTTTGGTATTGGTAAGGGCGATCAGAGAGATATCACAGTAAATGGTGTGCCCGTCCTTGTGCTGAAACGGAAATTCCAGGCGGACCGCACTCCCCTCCGCCTGAGAGACAGCCGCCAGATTTTCAAATTCCGATGGGTCAACTGCCAGATCCCTGACGGGCCGACCGGCCACCTCCTCCCAGGGATAGCCCAGTGCCTTTTCTCCGCCGCTGCTGAATGAGACCAAGATACCATCGACATCCGTGGCAAAAACCATATCATTGGAGTTTTGAAGAATGCACTGAAGGTATCTCCGGGTCTGCAAAAGTTCCTTTTCGTGACTCAAGATCTCTTGAGAGCGGTCTCTCGATCGGCATAAAAAAGGATCAGTCGATTCCATAGATTTTTCGCAATTTATTCATCGCGTTTTTAATCCCTCTCGCCCCCATTCCGGACCGGTAAATACTCTCAACTTCCTCTCGAAATTTGGCGTTCTGCAACTGGACCTTTGTCTCATACGCCTCTCGGATGGTTTGCACCAGGTTTTCATACTCAATGGGTTTAAGAAGATATTTGAAAGCATCCTGCTTGCCGCTCTCCAGGGCGGAATCGAGGGTGCCATGGCCCGTGAGGACGATGCTCTGGAGGAATGGCTGGAGCTTCTTCAATTTCATTTGGGTCTCCACACCGTCCATCCCAGGCATCTTGAGATCCACTACCGCCACATCAAAGTCGTTGTCGCTGGCCACCTCTACCGCTTCCTCTCCGGAGAAGGAAGCCTTTACCGTAAAACCCTCCCGCAGAAGGCGTTTTGAAAGGTATTCGATGAGGGTCTCTTCATCATCAATCAGCAGCACTCTTATGTCGGGTTTATCGTTCATGGCTGGCTCCTTGGATTCGGTAACTAATTGATACAGACGGGTTGAATCGAAGACGGCAATTTTGTCTCTTTTTGTACGCTCCGTATCCCGTTTTGTCAATCTTTTTCGGTAGGAGGCCCTTCCGGCAGGTCGCCCGACCGCAAATCCAGGCAACCCCCTTGCAAAAATCGATGACTTGATATAATTGAACGTCATGGATCTCGTAACAAGAATTTGCTGCAAACTCTGGTGACGGAAAACGATGAAAAAAAACTGTCTCCTCATCCTAACTCGGGATCCGGATCCCTATGTCCGGTTGATCGCGGCACTCGACCTCGCCGATCTGGATGTCAAGGCCTGCAGTAAGTCCCAGGAGGCGGCAACTCATATTGAGGCCTGTAATATCATTTTAGGGGAGCCAAAACGGATTGTTCCGCTGCTGGGCGATGCCAGGCGCCTTGCGTGGATTCAATCCACCTTTGCCGGCGTCGAGGCGCTGGTCACCCATCCAGAACGCACCGATTACCTCCTTACCCGTGTCGAGGGGATATTCGGACCGCTTATGAGCGAATATGTGTTTGCCTATATCCTTGCCCTGGAGCGAAGACTTTTAGAGACCCATGAAAATCAGAAGAACAGGGCCTGGCAGGATATGCCCTACCGGTGCCTGAGCGGTCTGCTCCTCGGCATTTGCGGGCTCGGGTCGATCGGCAGACACCTTGTGCGCACCGCAGGTTGTTTCGGCATGAAGGTGTGGGGGTACAGCCGTTCCGGGGAACCCGTTCCCGGTGTGGGTCGTGTCTTTGCCCATTCCGGGTTCACAAAATTCCTTTCCCGTCCCGATTATGTGGTGGTCACCCTTCCCCATACAACGGAGACCTTACACCTTTTTGAGGATACGGCGTTTCAGGCCATGAAACGATCGGCCGTGCTTATCAATGTGGGGAGAGGAGCGGTGGTTTCAGAGGACTCGCTGGTCCGCGCCTTGGTGCAACAAGAGATACGGGGGGCGGTTCTGGATGTATTCGAACAGGAACCGCTCCCAAAAGAGAGCCGGCTCTGGGGATTGCCGAATGTCTTCATTACTCCGCACCATTCCGCATGCAGTTTCCCAAAGGATGTCGTGCCGATTTTCGCCGAAAACTATCGCCGGTTTACGGCCGGTTTGCCTCTCAGATATGTCGTTGATTTTGTTAAAGGATACTGAGATTAGGCTTTGTAAGGCCTTCCATAGGATCCGTCAAACACCTTTTCGTAGGGGAGCGTTTCTCGGATATGAGGCGCCATCTTTTCAGCCGGATAACCGATGGCGACCACGGCCTCCACCTTCAGATGCCTGGGGATGTTTAGGATCTCGGAGATGTAGGCCTCCGCGGACATCTCTTCACTGTGCATTCTGTCCCTGATCTGTATCCAGCAGCTTCCAAGACCCAGGGAATCGGCTGCCAGATGGATGAAGATGGCGGCGATGGATGCGTCCTCAATCCATACGCTGCTTTTGCCGGGGTCCGCACAGACGATGATGCCCAACGGCGCATTCTTGAGGAAGGTGGCCCCGTGGGGTTTGGCCGCTGAAAGTCTTTCGAGGATCTCAGGATGGGTGACAATGACGAACTCCCATGGGGTGTTCCCCATGGATGAGGGCGATCGAAGGGCCGCCTCCACCAGCAGCTCCAGTTTTTCGGCTTCCACCGGTTCTTGCGTATACCTTCGAATGCTCCTCCGTTTTCGAATAAGGGATAGAAACATGGCGAAACTCCTTTCTTGCAACGGTTCAGGGGTTCAAGGTTCAACGGTTCAAATTTTCCAACCCTATTTTGGCAGTTTATGTGGTGAGGAGAAGGAGGTCAATGCCAAAAATCAGGAGATGGGAGACAGGGAAGGATTTCAGCCGGCGGCGTTTGGAAAAGAGGAGCGTGGGTGAACCGGAGGGCGAAGGCATTCGATGGGTTTAAAAAGGGATTTCTGGGCGTCCGAAGGAAATCTTCTTGCCTGAGACCGAAAAAGGCTGCTATGTTTATTTTTACCAACCCCAAACAAATGTGGAGGAGCAAGGCATGAGAATTCCCTGTTATGTTACCGTGGAAGAGGTAAAGCGGGTCTGTAAGGAACTCAAGATCAGCGATTGGACCCAAAAGAAAGCATCGAAGGTGTCCCTGAAAGAGGCAACGATCCTTCTTGCCGAGATAAATACCGGCAAGATGGCGATTGATCCCAAGGAGTTCCAGGCGGGTCTTGAGGTCGAGCTGGAGCACGGGATGCAGTTCAAGGATGCCAATGTGACCAACAATCACCCCCTGCTGACCGGTCTTATCGTACTTGCCCACCTTAAGGAGTCTCTGGATTATTACAAGCTCCTGGAGGTGGCGGAGCTGGAGGGGGACTTGGTCAAGGCGATAGCGCGGGGCCAGTCGAAAAAGATCCGTGAATACTACGCAAGGCTTGCAAAGGCGAGGATTGCGCTCAGAAAAGCGGAGCTGGCACGGTTGGAATGACCGGTTTTGGGGGCTTCTGTTTGAAACGATGTGGGTTTCAGCGACATATATCTGCCCGGTGAGGGGGTTGGCGGATCTTGACCCCCCTGATCCGGCGTATCTGGGACGTAACGCCGGGATTGCCCGAAGCCTGGGATTGGATCGTCTGACGATTCCGGTCCTGGAGGAATCCTTGTTGAGAGCGGACCGGCATAAGGTGCGATTCCTGGATGGACTCATTCGGGGATTGAACCGGGCCGAGGATGCAGGGATGAGCATCCAGCTGATGGCCTCGGCCCAGCGGATCCTCGGCGTGGACTGGGTGGCCCCCTATCTCGTCAGGGGATCTCCGGATTCGAGGACCGCCCCGGTGTTTGTTGACGGCGCGCTGAGAACCCTGCGTCCCTTCCCGTGGTGGACGGATCCTTCGATTATCGGGAAACGGCTCGAATGCCTTCGGGAATTGGCGGCTGCGCTCAGTGGGCATCCGGCCCTCAGCGGATGGATGATCATGGACCGGGCCCTCGAATGGCCCCGACCCGATCCTCAACTCGCTGATTTAGTTTTGAAATCGTATTGCGCCGAGATCAGGGCCCATGATGAAGCCATAGAGATAGGCCTCAGCCTCGGCGTGTCCGGGCTTCTGCATCCGCAGATGATTCAAATGCTGGCACGGCAGGTGGATACTCTCTGTCTGAGAGGCGTTGAGAACGGTCTCGATGGATGGAAGCGGCGTTGTGATCCGGCAGAAGAGGTCTCTCTGGCAGCCTACCTCTGTTCCATGGGGCACTGGCTTTTTGGAAAACAGGTCTCACCGGAAATCGGATGGACGATGATGACGGATAGGGGCCTCGGGGAAGAAACGCTTGCGTCCGTCTCGGTCCTGGCGCGACAGGAGTCGCCCGGCGTCACATGGCTCAATCTGATAGACCCTGAAAACAGTCTCCTGTCACGGCCTCCTTGGAATCTTTGGCCCGGACTCGGAGAAACAGGGTTGCTGGATCGGGGGGGCGACCCAAAGGAGGGGGTTGAAACCCTGATCAGAGAGATCCGGTCCGACCCGCAGAAGGGGATGAAGCCGGATTTTATCGATATTGAAGAAGATGAGTACCTGGCTGACCCCGAAACCCATCTCCGCAGGTTGTGGGACCACTTTCGGGAGGCGACGGGGTAGAGTCCCACTTCAGTTCCCAGCCTTGTCATCGGCCCTTCCACGAATCTCATCTGAAAAGGCTTTGATGCAGGATCGGCACTACCCTGGCGATATCCTCGTCGTCGATGACCATGGAGAAATTGATGCTGTTGAGGCCCACGCTGATCATGTGGATGGCGGCCCCCGCCCTCTCCGCAGCGGCCAGAATCTCGCCCCCAAGCCCCTTTTGATGAGAAAGGTCCGGACCGACCACTACGAGAATGGTCTTGCCCGTGTGGACCTGACAGTCGCCAAAGGGTTCCAGTTCCGGGAGGGCCTGCTTGAGGAGATCGGGCTTGTCCGTGGACAGGGAGATACTGATCTCGGATGTGGAGATCACATCCACCACCACCCCCCATTTGGCAAGGACCTGAAAAACGCCGGCCAGATAACCGGCCTGCTGGAGCATGCCGGTCGAGGTAATGGTGAGAATGGCCTGACGTTCCTTGTAGGCCACGCTGGTCACCCCTGTGGTCTTGCGCTCCCCGTCCCGGTCGATGAGGGTGCCGGGGTGGTCCGGCCGGTTGGTGTTGAGGACCCGTACCGGGATGTTTCGTTCCATGGCCGGAAGGAGGGTGGAAGGGTGGAGAACCCGTCCCCCGAAGTGGGCCAGCTCAGCCGCCTCATCGAACCGCATGCGAGGGATATTTCGGGCCTGAGGGACCACACTGGGGTCTGCGGTCATGACCCCGTCCGTGTCTGTCCATATCTCCACCTCCTCCGCATCTAAGGCCGCCCCGGCCAGCGTGGCGGTCAAATCGCTCCCATTCCGTCCGAGGGTTGTGATCTCCCCACTGGCGCTTTTGCCGATAAAGCCTGTCACTACCGGCAGCACATCCGGGGGGACCTTTTCGCGAAAGGCCTGTTGCATCCAGTCCCGAAAGCCTTGAAGGGGCCGGGCAGCCCCAAACTTCTCATCTGTGGTAAAGCCCAGATCCCACACATCAAAGGCCTGTGCCTTCAGGCCCTGACGGGTGAAAAAATCGGCAATACACCGTACAGACATGCGCTCACCAAAGCTGGAAATATAATCCAGGCTTCGAGGGCTCAGTTCCCTTACCAACCCGATACCGCGAAGCAGATCGCTGATTTCCTGAAAAAGCTCTGCCAGAATCCCTTTCGGGCAGCCCAGTCCGTCTGCGATCTCGGATTGCAGATCGATGACATCGGGCAGGCTATATTGCCGCCGCACAGCCCCCTTGGCGGAATTGATGAGGGCGTCCGTGATCCCCTTGTGGGCCGAGCAGATCAGGACAGGCCTGCGTTCGAGCCGGGTTTTTACGATATCGAGGACCTTGCTGATCTGATCCAGGTTTGCAACCGAACTCCCTCCAAACTTCATGATGATCATCTTGCTCTCCGCCAATGCGCTGCAAAGATTAACGTCAATGGATCAGAGAGATCCATCCAGGTCATCGGCGACCGGCCGCTTGCAGGCGCGACAACGCTGGGCTCCCCTGAAGAGGGCTTCGCCGCAGGAAGGACAGTGATATCGCTCGCATTCGGCACGGGCCCATTCAACGCTCCCCTTTTCATCGCCGAGATCAGCCACCTTTTCACGCCACAAGGGGATCGCCCGCTTCATGACCCGAACGCCGGTGGCAAATACGAAGTTCTCGATCAGGCTGCACGGCCACGCATCGCACAAATGACACGAGTAAAATCCCTTTGATCGCACGCAATCCCGTATCTTGCACTGTGTGCAGAAACCGTAGAGTTTGTCCGGCGGATCCGGCTGCATGCAGCCGAGGCATTCGGTTTCCTCCGGCCGCGTCCCGTACAGGTTCGCCATGACGGTCCTGAATTTCTCGTTTCGGTCTCTCGTGGCAATGTATACGCCGCAGGTTCCGCAATAAAGGCCGCACGGGGCCATCAGATTTCTGTCTGCGAATTCCTCCTCGGTCCATCCTTTCATTGAGCGGTTCTCCTTGGCCGGATGCTCGTTGCTGATTACTCGTCGCTGGATGCTGGTTACCGGATGCTTGATAGCGGTCACTTGCTACTGGTTGGTGGTTGCTCGTCACTGTGAGCTTTCAGCTTTGAGCTTTCAGCTCCATGCCGTTTTTTAAGGTTAGGCATCTGTAATCTCAGGCACTTCTCCGCCTTACGCCTCATACCTCTATGACCAGCCTGCCATCTTCAATGCGGACGGGCAAGACCTCGAGAGGGCCTTTGGCCGGGCCCGAGAGGACCTTGCCCGAATCGTCATAGGTCGATCGACCGATGCTGCAGCATTGCACGTGCCGGGTTCCGGGGACCGGATCCAGGCGCCGGCCTCCATGCATGCACCGGTTTTTGAAGGCATAATAGCGGCCATCGTTTCCGTGGATGAGAAGAAGGCGGTCTGGAGCCCCTTTTTTCTCGAGACGAACGGCCCGGTCAGGCTCGGCAAGCTCCGGGACACGACCCAGATCCACTACGGCCGTCTTGCCTTCCAAGGTCCAGCAGCCGGCGTCTGACGGTGGTTTTGTTGCGCATATCCCGAAGAGGCGTTGGATGATATTGCGTCGAAGGGGTTTGGTTTCCATGGGGCCAACCTCAAAAATTGAACTTCAGGCTGCGCAGTCCGTGGGGTCTCCTGCCAGTTTTGACAGGGCATGGTCCAGGGCCGGGAGCACCACGGAAAGATTCTCTTCGGCACCGCGAGGGCTGCCGGGAAGATTGATGATGAGAGAGGCCTTTCTGACCCCGACCATTGCCCGTGAAATCATGGCATGGGGGGTCTTTTTGAGGCTTTCCGCCCTCATGGCCTCTGCCATCCCCGGCACCGGGTAATCGATCACCTGTTCCATGGCCTGGGGCGTCACGTCGGTGGGGCTGAGCCCGGTTCCACCGGATGTGACGATCAGGGGGAGACCGTCCATGTCCGCCCATCTGACAAGGGCATCCGCAATCTCCTGGCGATCGTCGGGGACGATGGCCAGGTGAACGACCTTAAATCCGTGGCCTTCAAGGATGCGGAGGACGGCCTTACCGCTCTCATCCCGGCGCAGACCTTTGGCGCCTTTGTCGCTGATGGTGAGGATCCCGGCCCTTATTTTCTTGTCCACGAGCGCTGTCTAATCCTCTTCCTTGGCAGCGGCGATGACCTTCTCCTGCAACTGGGCGGGCATTTCCTCGTAATGAGAATGCTCCATTCGGAATGTTCCCCGGCCTCCGCTCAGGGCGTTCAGGTCCAGTGCATACTTGAGGACCTCGGACATGGGCACCTGCGCCTTGATGATCTGATATTTGCCCTGGGAATCCATCCCGAGGACCCTTCCGCGGCGGCTGTTGAGGTCCCCCATCACATCGCCCATGACATCGTCAGGCACGGTAATCTCCATTTTCATGATGGGTTCCAAAAGGGTCGGGTTTGCCTGCTGTACGGCCTTTTTCAGACACATGCTCGCTGCTATCTTGAAGGCCATTTCCGAGGAATCCACCTCATGGGATTTTCCGTCGTAGAAACGCACCTTCAGGTCCACGACCGGATAACCTGCCAGTATGCCGCTCGTAAGCGACTCATGGAGGCCTTTTTCGACTGCAGGGACAAAGTTTCTGGGCACGTTCATCCCTGTCAGTGCCTCATCAAACTCAAATCCCGTATCCGGCTCCAATGGAGAGACATCAAAATGGACCTCGGCAAACTGCCCTCTGCCCCCGGACTGCTTCTTGTGCCGGTAGACGACCCCGTTGGCCGGCTTCTTGATGGTTTCTCTGTATGGCACCCTTACCGGTTTCAGATTGACCTCAACTCCGAATTTTCGCGCTAACCGTTCGCATGTCGTCTCTAAGTGTATCTGGCCGGTCCCCGACAGGATCACCGCGGCCGAGGCCTGGTCTCTCTCCAGTTTCAGCGTGGGATCTTCTTCGAGGAGTTTGGCTAATGAGCTGAAGACCTTGTCCTCGCTCCCTTTCACCTTGGCCTCCACGGCATAGGATATGACGGCCGGGAGTCCCTGGGTGGGCGTATAGATGATGGGATTGCCCGCAGAGCAAAGGGTGTCTCCGGTGGTGGTTTCCTTGAGTTTGGCAACGGCGACAATATCTCCGGGTCCGGCCGAATCGACAGGTTGTTGTTTTTTCCCTTGGGGTATGAGGATCTGGCCCAGTTTTTCCTTAACCTCTTTGTTTGCATTGTATACGGTTGAATCGGATTCAATCGTACCGGAGAAGACGCGCATAAGGGTGAGTTTTCCTGCAAAGGGGTCTGCAACGGTCTTGAAGACAAGGGCTGAAAAGGGTGCGTCCACGACAGGGGGCCTCTCCACGGTCTCTTCTTTGTCCGGCACGGTCCCTTGTTTGGGCGGCCTCTCCAAGGGAGACGGGATTCCCTGAACGATCAGGTCCATCAACTGCGGAACGCCCATGTTCGGCAGGGCAGCGCCGCAGACGATCGGGATGACTGCCCCGGATTTGATTCCCTGAATGAGGGTCGCCTCGACTTCCTGGTCTGAGAGGGCCTCTCCTTCCAGGTATTTCTCCATGAGATCGTCGTTTACCTCCACAATATTTTCAATCATGGTCTCCCGCCATTCATTGACAATATCCTCCATATCAGGAGGGATGTCAGCGCTGTCGAATTTTCCACTTCCATCTTTGGCGAAGACGGCGGCCTTCTTTTTGACGAGATCCACCAGACCTGAAAAGTCGGCTTCGGCCCCGATAGGCAGGAAGAGGGGGGTTGTCTTGATTTCAAAAATACGGGCAATATCTTCAACGATTTTGAAGAAATCAGCACGCTCTCTATCCATTTTGTTGACAAAGATGATCCTCGGGAGTCGCTGTTCATCTGCAAAGGCCCATACCTTTTCAGTGCCGACCTTCACGCCGGCAGTGGCGTCAATAACGAGGACGGCGCCGTCGGCCGCCTGAAGGGAGAACTTGGTGTCGGAAAGGAAGTTGTCATCCCCCGGAGTGTCAATGACGTTGATGACGTGCTTTTTCCAGGTGCAGTCGTGGAAGGCGGTGCTCAAGGTGGCCCTTCTCTTGATTTCCTCCGGATCATAATCAAAATTGGAGGTGCCGTCGTCTACCTTGCCGAGCCTTGTGGTTGCCTTTCCATTATAGAGGATGGCTTCAGCTAGAGAGGTCTTGCCCGAGCCCCCATGCGCGATGAGAGCGATGTTCCTCAATTGCTCACTCTTTCTTTCCATAGTCAGAAACCCTTTCGTCACGAATATAGTATTGGCGGTTGTAACCGTGTGGATGGGGACAATTACGGACTCTGCCGCAGGCCCCCCTGTTGACCCCGATGGGGCATGGTGCATCCATTACGAGCATTATGCCGCAATAAAGGGCCTATTTTTGAGAAACAAAGGCGCCTATTGCAGCATCAGGCATGCCTGGGCGTCAAAACTGGGAAAAAAATAGCATTACACCAACAGTCGAATTAAAGTCAAGTCAAGAATTTAGGCGGTATTTTTTTAATTGCCAATTTCAAGAAATATGTTATTCTATACATTTACGTCGGCCGCAAAAATGCGAATCGGTCACAAAAAACCGACCGCCATATAGTAAAATCAAAGGGTTATAAGAAAATTTCTGATTTAGGGATTTTACAGCGGCATCAACCTGAGCGGGAATCGCCAAGGATCTTATTCAGAAAGGCGGAAAAGACCCATCTTGCTGCTTCACGACGGAATAGCGCTTTTTGAGGCTTACCTGAGGGATCAAAAGGGTTATTCTCACCATACCGTGAAGAGTTATGTTACTGACCTGGGCCAGTTTTCAGAATTTTTGTCCTCGAAAGGGGTATCGTCGCCTCAAGAAAACAGGGGCGATATCCGCATTGAAACAATTGATTCTTTGACGGTACGCGAATATGTGGGGAGCTTTTACGGCAGACTTCGACGGTCGTCGATTGCCCGCAAGCTTTCTGCTGTCCGCTCATTTTTTCTTTTTTTGGAAAAACAGGGTCTGAACCTGCGAAATCCGGCAGCGGATATCGCGACGCCCAAGCTGGAGAAGTATCTCCCCGCATATCTTCAGGTGGATGATGTCTTCAGATTGCTTGAGCGGCCGGATCGTAAAAAGGCCCTGGGCCTGAGAGACCTGGCCGTTCTGGAGGTCCTGTATTCGTGCGGCATCAGGGCTGGAGAACTGGAGGGTCTCAACATGGTCAGCGTTGATTTTGATCGACGGCTGATCAAGGTTAGAGGGAAGGGGGACCGGGAGAGGATCGTGCCGGTGGGACGTCAGGCATTAGCTGCCCTCAAAAGCTATCTTCATGCCACAAAGGAAATAAGGAGAAAGGCAGGAGGTCCATCAGCGAAAAGCCCGCTCTTTATCAATTTTCGGGGCGGCCGTCTTTCGGTCCGAAGCATCGGGAGGATTGTCAAGCGATATGTTAAGGAAACAGGACTGACCAGTGAGATCAGTCCTCATTCCATGCGCCATACGTTCGCCACCCACCTGTTGGACGGCGGAGCCGATCTTCGCGCGGTGCAGGAAATGTTGGGGCATGCAAGCCTGTCAACGACCCAGAAGTATACCCATGTCAGCATGGACAGGCTGATGGAGGTGTATGACAAGTCCCATCCCCGAAGTTAGCGCGAGCAGTTTAAAGTGACTAAAGTGAATTAAAGCGCCTAAAGTTCCTATTGGGAATCGAGGGATTGAGGAGTTCGGGAATTAGGGGATTGAGGGTTTGGATGATTCATGCCTTGAGGCCCTGTCTCCACATTTTGAGTCACTTACGTTGAGGAGTTATAATGACACGAAGCCATACAAATAAACTGAGGGCCACAACGGTTCTTGCGGTCATCAAGGACGGAAAGAGCGTTATGGCTGCCGACGGCCAGGTCACCCTTGGCGAAACCATCATGAAACATAAGGCGTCAAAGATCCGGCGCATGTACAATGACAGTGTCCTGGTAGGGTTTGCAGGAGCGGCCGCCGATGCCTTCAACCTGTTCGAGCGGCTGGAAGGAAAGCTGGAGGCCTACAGCGGGAACCTCGTCCGCGCCGCCGTGGAACTGGCAAAGGATTGGCGAACCGATAAGATATTGCGAAAACTGGAGGCCCTTCTCCTCGCCATGGACAGTGAACATATCCTGATAATATCCGGCACTGGAGACGTTATCGAGCCGGACCAATCGGTCGCAGCGATAGGTTCAGGAGGTCCCTATGCCCTCTCTGCTGCACAGGCGTTGGTGGCGCATTCCGAACTGGACCCGGTCGACATTGCCACGGAGTCCATGAAGATCGCGGCCTCGATTTGCCTTTATACCAACGATCAGATTACGGTATGCGAATTGGATGCATAGCTCTTCCTGACCACCACAGTTTCTTCAGGTCTCTCAGACGATATTGAAAGAAGGCCTTGGAACCTGACCGCCTTTGCTTTGGGTTGCCGGGGGGTGGGTGGGATTTGACTTGAGGTTTCTGTTTTGAAATATATTGCCGCCCGTAAACCGCATGGGTGCGGGCTATCCATCATGAGGTAGGAATGACAAAGGCTGCTGAAGAAGATGACCAATTGATCGAGGTGTTGACCCCGAGAGAGATTGTTTCCGAATTGGATAAATATATTATCGGCCAGGACCAGGCTAAACGCTCTGTGGCCATCGCCCTCAGAAACAGGTGGCGCAGGCAGCAGGTCCCCCCGGAATTGAAGGATGAAATCGCGCCGAAGAATATTATCATGATGGGGCCTACCGGGGTGGGGAAGACAGAGATCGCCAGGCGTTTGGCCCGTCTTGCCAACTCCCCGTTTCTCAAGGTGGAGGCCACCAAGTTCACCGAGGTGGGTTACGTTGGCCGGGATGTGGAGTCCATGATAAGGGACCTGACCGAACTCGCCATCAACATGGCCAAGAAGGACGAGCAGGAGGTTATCAAGCCAAAGGCCAGGGAGCTGGCTGAGGAGAGACTCCTTGACATTCTTCTGCCGAAGAAAACCGAAGAGGTTCATGAGGAAGAAGAGGGGGAGAAAGAGCGGATATTGGAGGTGGTCAGATCCGATAAACCGGACACTTCGACCCGCGAAAAATTGCGCCGAATGCTCAAGAGCGGGAAGTTGGACAAGCGTTACGTGGATCTGGAGGTAGCCAACACCACCATGCCCATGGTGGAGATCTTTTCCAGCGCAGGCCTCGAGGAGATGGAATTTAATGTAAAGGAGATTTTCGAGAATATACTCCCTGCGAGAAAGAAGAAGCGGCGGGTCAAGGTGCCCGAGGCAATCGAGATCCTTTTCCAGGAAGAATCGCAGCGGCTCATCGATATGGATAGGGTCGTGGAAAAGGCCATCAGGGTTACAGAACAGAACGGGATTATCTTTTTGGATGAACTGGACAAGGTGGCGGGTTCCGAGTCTTCCTATGGCCCTGATGTCTCCCGTGAAGGGGTCCAGAGGGATCTCCTGCCGATTGTAGAGGGATCGACCGTTGCCACAAAATACGGGATGGTGAAAACGGACCATGTTTTGTTCATTGCAGCGGGCGCCTTCAACGTGAGCAAGCCGTCTGATCTTCTGCCGGAACTCCAGGGGAGATTCCCCATCCGGGTGGAACTGGATTCTCTTTCCATGGAAGACTTCATACGGATCCTGCTGGAGCCGAAAAATGCCCTGATCACCCAGTATGAGGCCCTCCTTGCCACAGAAGGGATTGAACTCATTTTCGAGGAGTCTGCCGTCACCGAGATCGCCAGCATGGCCAGCAAGGTAAACGAGCGTACGGAAAATATCGGGGCGCGTCGCCTTCACACGGTCATGGAAAAGCTGGTGGATGAGATATCGTTTGACGCCCCGGATATGACCATCAAGAAGGTGACCATCAACAAAGAATATGTGACGGAAAAACTGGCGGATATCTTAGAGGACGAAAACCTGAGCAGGTATATTTTATAAATTGAGGAATCGAGAATTCAGGAATTGAGGGATCGGGGGAATTGTGAATCCCCTGAATTCCTTAATCTGTGTCATTATGGAAAATCTCATGATGCCTGACATAGACAGGGCCCGGGTCCTGATCGAGGCCCTTCCCTACATCCGGCGCTTCAATGGAGCTACCATTGTTGTCAAGTATGGCGGTCATGCCATGGTAGACGCGCAGTTGAAACACGATTTTGCGCTGGATATCATCCTTATGAAATATGTGGGGATGAACCCTGTGGTGGTCCACGGCGGTGGACCCCAGATAGGCGATTTTTTGAAGAGACTCTCTATCGAGTCGGAATTCGTGGACGGGATGAGGGTTACGGACCGGCAGACCATGGACGTGGTGGAGATGGTCCTGGTGGGCAAGGTCAACAAAGAGATCGTCACGCTGATTAACCATAACGGCGGGAGCGCTGTGGGTTTGTCAGGGAAAGACGGGAACCTCATCTGTGCCAGGAAAATGAAATATCTCAAGAGCCGGGGAGAGGATCAGGCGCCTGAGATCATCGATATGGGCATGGTGGGTGAGATCACGGCCGTCAACAGCGATGTCCTATTCAGTCTCATGAAAAGCGGGTTTATCCCGGTCATTGCGCCGGTCGGAACGGGTGACGAAGGGGAGACCTATAATATCAATGCGGACCTGGTGGCAGGTGCGATCGCATCATCCCTGAATGCCAGAAAACTCATGTTGCTTACGGATACCGAAGGCGTGCTGGATAAGAACAAAACCTTGATATCCAGTCTGAAGGCCGATGAGGCCCGTGCGTTGATAGGGGACGGGACCATCGTCGGGGGGATGATCCCCAAGGTAAACTGTTGTCTGAACGCCCTAACCAGCGGGGTCCGAAAGGCCCACATTATCGATGGACGGGCCCCCCACGCCATCCTATTGGAAATCCTTACAAAGGTAGGCGTCGGGACGGAAATCCTGGTTTGATGGGGAACCCTGATTTTCTTTTAAACATAGGGCGAATGCGTGAAGTGAACCGGAATGGGGGTCAGTCGTCATAAGCCGATACGCTCGTAAGCTGATCTTCGGCTGGCTTAACAGCTCAACAGCTCAACAACTCAACAGCTTCGAAAGAGGAATAGGTCGATGAACGATATAAAAGAAGATGGATCCACCATGGAACTGGCGGATAGATACATGTTCCGCACCTACGGCCGGTTTCCGGTCGTCCTGGTGAAAGGGGAGGGGTGCCGCGTCTGGGACGAGGATGGAAAGGAATATCTCGATTTTGTGGGCGGGATTGCCGTCTGTGCCCTGGGACACAGCTCTCCCCTCGTGACCCGGGTTTTGGAGGAACAGTCAAAAAAGCTGGTGCATGTGTCCAATCTTTATTACACGCAACCGCAGGTGGAGCTGGCCCGTCTTCTGGTGGAGAACTCCTTTGCCGACCGGGTATTTTTCTGCAACAGCGGGGCCGAGGCGAACGAGGCGGCCTTGAAACTGGCACGTCGTTATGCCAGAGAGAAGTTGGGGCCAAACCGCCATGGCATCGTCTCGATGGTCAATTCGTTCCACGGCCGGACCATGGCGACCCTTTCGGCGACCGGTCAGGCCAAGATCCAGGTTGGGTATGATCCCCTGCTCGAGGGATTCCGGTTTGTCCCGTTCAATGATGTGCAGGCCCTTGAGCAGGCCGTGGATCCTTCTGTGTGTGCGGTCATGCTCGAACCGATCCAGGGAGAGGGGGGCGTCGTTTGCCCGGGTCCCGACTATCTCAAGCGGGTTCGGGACCTGTGCAGTGAGCGTGGCGTGCTCTTGGTCTTTGACGAAGTTCAGGTGGGGATGGGAAGGACCGGCCGGCTGTTTGCCCACGAACACTATGGCATTACACCTGATATCATGACGTTGGCAAAGGCCCTGGGGAATGGGGTTCCGATCGGCGCCATGCTTGCGACCGAGGAACTGAGCGCGGCCTTCGGGCCTGGAAGCCATGCCACGACCTTTGGCGGGACGCCCCTGTTGACAGCTGTCTCAAAGGCCGTGTTGAGCAGTCTTTTGGAGGACGGGTGGATCTCGCATGCAGGAAAAATGGGCGCCTACTTCAAGAAAAGGCTGGAAGATCTTGGTCGGAAATATGATTTTGTTCAGGAGGTCAGGGGACTGGGCCTTATCATCGGCATGGAGCTGAAGCGTCCCGGTGCGCCGGTGGTGGAAGCATGTTTGAAGGAAGGATTTCTCATCAATTGCGCCCAGGAAAAAGTCCTCCGTTTCGTCCCCCCCCTGATCGTACAGGAGGATGAGGTGGACCGATTGGTTGAAGCGCTTGACAGGATATTTGAAGGGATGGAAGACTGAAAGATTCGGGAATTCAGGAATTCGGGGATTGAGGTTTAACGGGGAATCGGAGCCGGAGAAGAAAACCAGAACAAACCTATTTTTTTGATAAAATCTCCGTGTCCCTGTGTCTCTGTGTGAGATTTTTTTTGGGGTTGTGGCTGTTCCGCGTTCGTACGGAATGGTGTGGGATGAATATCAATAGAGGCTTTGACAACATTAATGGACGGAGAGCTGAATTGAGCGAAGAGATCAAGAAAATCGTGTTGGCATATTCCGGGGGATTGGATACATCCGTCATCCTGACATGGCTTAAAGAGACCTATGGCTGCCCTGTCGTGGCCTATGCCGCGGACCTGGGGCAGGGCGATGAGGTGGAGGGCATCCGAGAGAAGGCCTTGAATACCGGGGCCGACGATGTGGTGGTGGATGACCTGAAGGAGGAATTCGTGCGGGATTTTGTATGGCCTGCGCTGAGGGCCAACGCGGTTTATGAATCGACGTATCTGTTGGGGACCTCCCTGGCACGCCCTCTCATTGCACGGGGTCAGGTGGAGGTGGCCAGGCGGGTGGGGGCCGATGCGGTCAGCCATGGCGCCACAGGAAAGGGGAATGATCAGGTGAGGTTCGAACTGGCCTTCATGGCACTCGAACCGAGTCTCAGGATTATTGCGCCGTGGCGCATCTGGGACTTCAAGGGACGGGAAGATCTCATGGCCTACGCCCGGTCCAGAAATATCCCCGTGCCGGTGACCAAAAAGAAGCCCTATTCCAGCGACCGGAATCTGCTGCACATCAGTTTTGAAGGCGGAATACTGGAAGACACCTGGGCCGAGCCGCCGGAAGATATGTTTGTGCTCTCGGTCTCACCCGAAAGCGCACCCGACCACCCGGAGTATGTGGAGATTGCGTTTGAGAGAGGAAACCCGGTTTCTGTGAACGGGGAGGCCCTGTCGCCTGCCGGACTTCTGGCATGCCTGAATGAAATGGGCGGCAAAAACGGCATCGGCCGAATCGATATGGTGGAGAACCGGTATGTGGGGATGAAGTCGCGGGGTGTTTATGAAACACCGGGGGGGACCATCCTCAGGACGGCCCATATCGCCATGGAATCCATTACCGTTGACCGGGAGGTGATGCATATTCGGGACGGGCTGATCCCAAGATATTCCGATATGATTTACAATGGATACTGGTTCTCGCCTGAAAGAGAAATGCTTCAGGCCCTGATCGACGAAACCCAGAAGACGGTCTCCGGCGTGGTGCGATTGAAGCTCTATAAGGGGAATTGCATCGTTGTTGGAAGGATGTCAAGGAATTCCCTGTATGACCCTGATTTTGCCACCTTTGAGGAAGATGCGGTCTACAGACAGGCCGACGCCGAAGGATTCATAAGGCTTAACGGCCTTCGCCTCAAGATTGCCCGGCTCCTGAAGAGCAAAGTTCCAGGATAGCCTTTCCGGCATGTATGCACGGGCAGGCCGGATTCAATCGAATCTAGAAAAGGATCTTCCATGACAAAAAAACTGTGGGGGGGGCGTTTCAAGCAGGATGCAGACGCCCTGGTCAACCGATTCAACGCCTCGATCGAATTTGATCGTCGTCTTTACGCCTACGACATTCGGGGGAGCATTGCCCACTGCCGGATGCTGGCGGCACAGGGGATCATAAAAGATGAGGAGGCCACCCGGATTGTGGAGGCCCTCGGAGAGATTCAGCGTGAGCTGGACCATGGCGAGTTTTCTTTTGATGACGACTATGAGGATATCCACGGCCTCGTGGAAAAGGCCCTTGTGCAAAAAATCGGGGCCTTAGGGGAAAAGGTGCACACCGGAAGGAGCCGAAATGACCAGGTCGCCCTGGATGTGCGGCTCTATGTAAGGGATGCGAGTGAAGGCGTCATTGAGCTGATTAAAGAGAACCAGCGGGCTTTGGTGAAGCTGTCGGAGGAGAACCTGGACGTCATCATGCCCGGATACACCCACCTGCAGAGGGCCCAGCCCGTGCTTCTGGCCCATCATCTCCTGGCCTACCATGAGATGTTCAAGCGGGACCGTAAGCGGTTCCAGGGAAGTCTCGAACGGGTCAATGTCATGCCGCTGGGGAGCGCGGCCCTGGCCGGTTCCACGTTTAACCTGGACAGAGAGATGGTGGCCCGGGAGTTGGGTTTTGAACATATCTCCCGAAACAGCATGGATGCGGTCAGCGACAGGGACTTTGTCCTGGAATTCCTTTTCAATGCCTCGGTCCTGATGATGCACATGAGCAGGCTGAGCGAAGAACTGGTCATCTGGTCAAGCCAGGAATTTGGATTCGTCCGCATCTCCGATGCGTTCTGTACAGGCAGCAGTATCATGCCTCAAAAAAAGAATCCGGATCTGCCGGAACTGATCCGGGGAAAAACCGGCCGTGTGTATGGCCATCTCATGTCTCTCCTGACGACGATGAAGGGCCTTCCCCTCACCTATAACAAGGACATGCAGGAGGATAAGGAGGCCTTGTTTGATGCCTTCGATACCGTGCATATCTGCCTTGAAGTCTTGTGTCGGCTGCTTGGAGAGATCACGTTCAACAGGGAACGAGTAAATGAGGCCATTCAACGAGGTTTCCTGGTGGCGACGGATCTGGCGGATTACCTGGTGCGCAAGGGGGTCACCTTTCGTCAGGCCCACGAGATCGTGGGAAAGATGGTGCTTCTTGCCATAGAGCAGAAAAAGGAACTCCATGAACTCACACTCAGCGATATGAGGGGATTTGCGCGGCAGATCGACGAGGATGTGTACGAATGGCTGGATCCCTTGTTGTCCCCGGCCAGAAGGAACAACCCGGGCGGGACCGGTCCGGCCATGGTCGCAAATGAGATTGACGAGGCAAAGCGAGAGCTGGGAATGGGCAATGAAAAGGGACCCGAAGGCGCCTGAGTTCTGTGGGGTGGGAACGGCCACCTTAAGCCGGATATCGGCGGTTTTACTGTTTTTGCTACTTTCAGCGGTTCTCATGGCGCTCTTTTCTGCGTGCGGGAAGAAGGGTCCCCCTTTTCTGCCGGACAAGAAACTCGCGGCCAAGGTCGATCCATTGACCGGAAAATGGGTCGATGGGCGGATCAGGCTGGAGGGGACCATAGACAGTGGCGATAAAGGACCTGAGATAGTCGGTTGCACGATTTATCATGCGTGGTATCCCGAAGACCAGCCTCCCTGCGAGGGCTGCCCCATCGAGATGAGGGCCTTTACTGGCCCAGTCGAAACCACTGTCTCAGGGGACCGTTTCGCCTGCGACATTTCCGTCGCAGAGAAAAAAGGGATATGGTTTTTTGAGGTTCGTCTGACCGGCAGCCGGGGCGCTGTAGGTCCCCCATCGGAAAGGATCAGAGTGAAGATTGAAAATTGATCATTGAGGATTGCCCATGGGGCGGAGTTGCTCTCTGAATCCATTCCTTCAATATTGAGTTTTCAATCTCGGGTCGTGGAGCCGGATGCGCTGGGTGAGTCAAGCGCTATCCAACGTGCCCTTTTCTCATAGAGAAATGGGCGTTTGTCATCAATTTTCAATCGTCAATATTCAATGTATCAGATGCATCACTTTCATTACATAGATAACGCGCTGTATGGAGAAGATGTGTCTGTGGCAGCGATTGCACAGGCAGTGGGCACCCCTTTCTATCTCTATTCCCATGCCACCCTGACGCGGCATTTCAAGGCCTTTGACGGGGCTTTCGGCGGCATGAGGCATCTGACATGCTTTTCCATGAAGTCCAATTCAAATATGGCTATCCTGAGACTCTTTGCGCAGATGGGGGGGGGCGTCGATATCGTCTCGGGAGGAGAGTTGTACCGGGCCTTGAAGGCAGGTGTCGACCCATCGAAGATCGTCTATTCAGGCGTGGGAAAGAGGATTTCCGACCTCGAATATGCCCTGAAATCGGGGATCCTCATGTTCAATGCGGAATCCGCCCAGGAGCTCCAGAAGCTGAACGGGGTCGCTGCGCGGATCGGCAAAAGGGCGAGGGTGGCGATCCGGGTCAATCCGGATGTGGACCCGAAAACCCATCCCTATATCTCGACCGGTCTGAAAGAAAACAAGTTCGGCATCGATATCGCGGAGGCCCTTGAACAGTATGCGGTTGCCGCCAGGCTCGATGGACTGGATGTCGCCGGGGTTTCCTGCCATATCGGCTCTCAGCTCACCCAGGTGAGTCCCTTCGTGGATGCCCTCCGGAAGCTCAAGGAATTCATCCAGCGCCTGACTGACATGGGCATTACGATCTCGTACCTGGACCTGGGAGGGGGCCTGGGGATCACCTATGACAAGGAAGATCCGCCCCACCCCCGGGATTACGCCCGGAAGGTTCAGGAGGAACTGGGGACGACGGATATGACCCTGATCCTGGAACCGGGCCGTGTCCTCGTGGGCAATGCCGGGATCCTGATTGCAAAGGTCCTTTATACCAAGGCTACCCGGGAAAAGATGTTTTTTGTGGTGGATGCGGCCATGAATGATCTGATGCGGCCGAGTCTCTATCATTCCTATCATGGGATCCAGCCGGTGACCATCACCGGCCGTGAGACGGTCAGGGCCGATATCGTGGGCCCTATCTGCGAGTCCGGCGACTTCCTGGCAAAGGGGAGGGACATTGAGATGCTTGAACCGGGGGATCTGGTAGCGGTCATGAGTGCGGGGGCCTATGGTTTTAGTATGTCGTCCACCTACAATTCACGTCCCAGGGTCTGTGAGGTGATGGCCAAGGGAGATCGTTTTTACACCATACGGGCGAGGGAGGGGTTTGAAGATCTGATCCGGGGGGAGAGCCTTCCCGATTTCCTGAGAGCGGATGGGGAATCGGACGGGATGACTGGAGTTTCATGATGGGGCCGATCGAATTCTGGAAGATGAGCGGGAGCGGCAATGACTTCATCCTGATTGACAACCGGGATGGCCGTATAAAAGAAAATGAGATGGCCCGGTTGGTTGAGCGGGCGTGCCGGCGGCGTGTATCGGTGGGTGCGGACGGCCTCATCTTTGTTGTTCCATCGGAGGCGTACGACTTTGGATGGCGTTTTTTCAATGCCGATGGCGGGGAGGTGGAAATGTGCGGCAACGGCGGGCGCTGCGTCTCCCGTTTCGCCTGCTTAAAGCAGATTGCGGGTCCTCGGATGACCTTTGAGACCCTGGCCGGACCGGTTTCGGCTGAGGTCAAGGGCCGCAGGGTGAAGGTCCTGATGCCCAAGCCCGGACCGGCCTCCATGGACATTGACCTGGAATTCCAGCAAGGGTGGGTGCATTGCGATTTTATCAATACAGGGGTCCCACACGTGGTAGTTGGGGTTGAAGCCCTCATGGATCATCCGGTAAAGGAACAGGGAAGGGGCATTCGCTACCACTCCCGGTTTTCGCCGGAAGGGACCAATGCCAACTTCATGATGAGAATCGGTCCTGATCGCCTCAGCGTGAGGACCTATGAACGCGGGGTCGAGGATGAGACCCTGGCGTGCGGGACCGGGGCCATCGCATCCGCCCTGGTGGGCGCGATCCGGGGGATGGTGGACTCCCCGGTGACGGTCGAGACACGGGGGGGCGAGGAGTTGGTGATCCATTTTGAGCGAACAGGGGACGTCTTTGAAAAGGCATGGCTCGAGGGAAACACGGCGATTATCTATGAGGGACGGCTCAACCCGGAGGCCCTCGATCTCTGACAGGGGCTCCTAAGCTGAAGTGACTAAAGTTGAAAAGCGGGAAACGGTATTGAGCTGAAAGTCTAAAACTGAAGCTAACGGATACCAAGCAACGAGCAAGCGGCAGCGTGAAACCAGTAGGCAGTAAGCAGCGAAACGCAATTCATGACCAACAACTATTAACGAGCAATGAGTAACGTAAACCTCAGAACCTTAACGCCGGGATTTCACACGAAACACCCACTATTTCAGCCTGGATGATCACGTTCGAACATACAACATTTAACACCCAGAATGGAAAGTACGGAGGGTATCATGTTTAGTGGATCTATCGTCGCAATCGTGACCCCGTTCAAAAACGGGGAGGTGGATGAAGAGGCGTATCGGGAACTGATCGAGTTCCAGATCGCCAACGGCACCAGCGCCATCGTACCCTGCGGCACCACCGGTGAGTCCGCCACTCTGAACGTGGAAGAACATGCCCGGGTGATCGATATCGCTCTGGAGACCGTCAACAAGAGGGTGCCGGTGATTGCCGGGACCGGTGGAAACAGCACCAGCGAGGCGATTGAGTTGACGGCACATGCCAAGAAGGCCGGTGCGGATGCCTCCTTGCAGGTAACGCCCTACTATAACAAACCCACCCAGGAGGGTTTGTATCAGCACTTCAAGGCCATTGCAAAGGCAGTGCCTCTGCCCCAGGTCCTTTATAATGTTCCGGGCCGGACCAGCGTCAACATGCTCCCTGAGACAGTGGCCCGTCTGGCGGAACTGGCGGAGGTGGTGGCTATCAAGGAAGCTTCGGGGAATCTTGCCCAGATGGCTGAAATTGTCCGGTTGGCAGGGGACAATATCACGCTCCTATCCGGCGATGACAACGTGACCCTGCCGTCGCTCGCCCTCGGGGGAAAGGGGGTCATTTCCGTGGTGGCCAATATCGTGCCCAGGGATTCGGCCGATCTGATCAGGGCCTGGGAAGAGGGGAGGGTGGAGGAAGCCAGGGCCATTTTCTACAGACTCTTTCCCCTGTGCCAGGCCATGTTTTTCGAGACAAACCCGATTCCGGTCAAGACTTCCCTGGCCCTGATGGGCAAGATTCAGGATGAGATGCGGTTGCCGCTCTGGCCCATGGCGCCGGGCAATCTCGATCGTCTAAAGAAGGCCTTGACAGATTATGGATTGATCTAAACTGTATGCGCGGGCGACAGCAACGTTAACGAGAGGGCGTCTTGGCCGATCGCGAGAACGGCAAAGGCGCCTTTTTTGGAGCATGATATACGCTGGCCCGGACCTGAATCATAAAGGTTTCACACGGAGACACCTTGGTGAAACAACATATGTAAATGGTTTCACGGGTCGGGCAGAGAAACAAAGAGAGGTAACCCTCTTGATCGCGTATGGAACGTGAAATTACCACACACGAAAAAGGAATCGCCGAATTAGTCCATATGCTGGCGGCGAAGAAGCTCTTAATCCCGCCATTCCAAAGGGAATTTGTCTGGGAACCGGAAGATGTGCTGAAACTGTGGGACAGCATCTTCCGGTATTACCCGATCGGCAGTCTTTTATCGTGGGAGACGTCGGTCTACCTGCGTGTCCATCGTAGGGCGGGTGGAAAAATCCTTCCGGGGACGGAAGATACGGGCAGGCGTCCTCGGAAATGGCTTTATCTCCTGGATGGGCAGCAGAGGGCCACGGCCCTTCTGGTGTCGATCCTCGGGGAAAAGGCCCGGGTCAAACAACACCATGATTTTGACTATCTCCTTTATTTCGACGCCTCAGATGCCGGTTTCTTTTTTCAGGACACCTTCAATAAGCGGAAGCGGAGTGTAGATCCGGCCTTCCTGATTCGCCTGAGAGATGTTTTTGAGGGCCGAGTGGATATGATGGCTTCGGTCTCCGCCCATCCCGAATTCAATGGGAAGATCGAGATGAACCTGAGGCAATTGGTCCGTATTTTCACAGACTACAAGATCCCCCTGATTCACATCCGGGGCTTCGATATCCCCGATGTGAGGGAGATCTTCGAGCGAATCAACCAGGAGGGGAAGGACCTGAAATCACTCGACATCATGATTGCCAGAAGTTTTCGGAACTATGAATATCTGGTGGAAGATGATTTCAAGTAAGGATCCGCTGCGGCCGGCATAGCCGCTTCTTCCGGATTGTATCGCCAGTTGCCTCCATTCTAAAGGAGTCGCCCAACATGCCCGATGTTCGTCCGCTCGTCTCCGGATGCATTTTTAGACGTTATCCCCTGGCGAGAGGGCGGGAGCGGTGCACACCCGAGACGATTCTCATCCCAAAGGGCGAACCTAATGGTCTGATGTGGGCTGGTGTGTCAGAACGGGATGTCGTCCGGACTGTCTAAGGTGTCCGAAAGCTCTACCTCCTCGTATTCGAAGGGGGCATCCACCATCTCCCGCTTGGTGAAGATCATGACTTCATCCGCGGCCTGATCGAGTTCTCGTATCGATACGGTATACCCTTCTACATAAAGACTCTCATCAAAGCCCTCGCTTTCAAGCCATGACACAGCCTCCACAATGGTCCCATCTTTCAAACGCACAGGAGAGCCGTGACGAATGAAAAAATCAGCCTTGTTGGCGCCGTGCCCCGGCCGTTCTGCAAGGGGCGAATCCACAAGCCACTTGAGAATTTCTTTCTGGCGGTCATCTCCAAGAATCATCTCTATATCATCGTCATCGTCATAGTCATAATCGTCATCTTCAAAAAAATCGGCCTCTCTCATCTTTTCACCTCCATATTTGTGTTGCGAAACTCGGGTCATTTAAGAATATAAACTTTTTTACAATATAACGCATTGTTAAACACTAATCCAGCAATTCATTTAAATCCAGCAAATCTCATTATGAAGCGGAGTTGAAGCAAAATCCTGTGTGAGTGGCATCTTGCCACGACCGTTCAGGGTTGGAACGCCTCTCCCAAATGGTATTTTTTTGCGTTACGAAAACTGCCTTGCTTCAGAATTTCACCAATGGGGTTGATTGCCGATCCGGGTCCCGATGACCTCGAGGGTATCCGATACCACCAGGAATACATTCGGGTCGATATTTTTGGCGATCTCTTTGAGCCTGGGCACTTCACGGAAACTGATCACGGTGTAGAGGAGCTCTATCTCTTCTCCCGTAAACCCTCCGTGACCGTTGACATGGGTGACGCCCCTTTGAATCCGCTCTCTAATCTCCCTGGAGATCTTTTCCCACTCACGGGAGATAATAAGGACGGTCCTTCTCTGGCTGAGACCCGTAACCACGAAATCGACGATAAAGGAATTCACATAGACGTATATAAGGGTATACAGCGCGCCTTCCAGTGAAATAAGAAACGCGCCTATGATAAGAATGGCGCTGTTGAAGGTGAGAATGGTCGTGCCCAGGCGGACTGAAAAGCGTTTGAGCAGGATGACGGACAGGATGTCCAGACCTCCTGCTGAACCCAGGGACCGTAGAATGGTCCCGGACCCGATCCCCATGATGATGCCTGCAAGAATGCTGCTCAGGATCTTGTCCTGGATCGGGATGACCACCTGTGTCCATTGAAGGGCGGCCGTGAAAAAGACCAAGCCCACTATGCTGTAAAGGAAAAAGCGGCGGCCCACATACACCCACCCAAGGGCAAATACAGGGATATTCAGGATAAAATAGAGTATGGATACCGGGATGGAATCAAAGAGATAATAGATCAAGATGGACAGGCCCGTAAACCCGGCCCCAAAGAATTTCTGCGGAATCAGTATCCCGTTTACGGCGACACAGCAGATAACGCTTCCCGCCGCCATGAGAAAAAGATTCCAGATGATTTTTCTCGCAGGTTCCACCATGGTTTTTCAAATCCGTTTGTAAAAATTGACGTTCCAACCCAATTTATAACAGATCACTATTTTTTTAAACCAAAAAGGGCATTTCTGACATAGACGGGGGCGTCAGGGGTCTGCGGAAAAGGAGGGTCTGGACCTCTGGCACCTGAGACCTTATCTCTCGAACCTGTTGTGATCCCGCCCGCCGGGGGGCTTTGAGTCCTTGAATGGTTAAGAAAAAAAGCCTGCCTCAAGGCCGGGGTCACCGGGATTTTCAGCTTTGACAAGGAAGGATTTTCCTTTTATACTCCATTCTGCCATGCAAAATAAGTCGAAAACCGGGTGTATTCCAATGCGGGCCATGCCCGGAACCTAATGGGTGGCCAGGTTTTGGGTTTCCGTCTTGCGAGCCGGTGAGCTTTTTCGATCACCTTTCTTGAAAGCTCGCATGAAACTGGAATTAAGTAAACTTTTTTCAGGTTTTCTTCAGGGATCAGATTGGCAGGCCTGCCTGCAAGAGGCGGCACTAAACTCTGACCCCTATTTTTGTCGACATAATTCTCTTTTTTTGTGTGGCCTGGCTTGGAAATGGTAGGAGGTAGGTATAGTTAAAAGGCTGTAAAGAATATAACAAACACTAAGGAGGAAAAAAATGTTTCGCAAAAATTGTATTTTCATGATCGTTCTCTTCTGTGCGGGAATCTTTGTTCCCTTTGCATCGGGCCTTGCCGCCGAAGGAGGTCTTCGGTACAGCATCATGGTTTCCAAGTTCGAAAACCGTTCCAACTGGAGCGGCCAGTGGGATCTGGGCGACGCCTGGGGGGCCGTGCTCACGGACAGCCTCGCGCAGACCGGGAGGTTCATCGTCCTGGGTGAGAAGGACATGAGGCAGGAGGCCATGGAGGAGCAGGACCTGGCGGCCAGCGGGAGGACGGCCGGCGGCGGGAAGACCGTGGTCACCGGGCAGATGACCCCGGCCCAGTTGCTGGTCAAAGGCGATATCACCCATTTTGCCGAGGCTACCGAAGGGGGCGGAGGCGGTATCGGTTTCGCCGGTTTCAGGCTCGGGGCCGGAACGAGCATGGCTGAAATCAACACCGTAATCTATATCGTCGATTCGAGCACAGGGCAGGTCCTGGCCTCCAAGAAGTGTTACGGCAAGGTTTCGGACACGGGTCTCTCCGTAGGAGTCTCCCGCCACGGGTTTACAGGAGACCTGGGCGGCTTTAAAAAGACCAACGCGGGCAAGGCCGTTGAGCAGGCCGTCGACGAGGCGGTGGGCTTCCTCATGGCCAAGCTTTCGGAGATACCGTGGACAGGAGAGGTGATCCTGGTCAAGGGGGATAAAGTCTACATCAACCGGGGAACCAGGGAGGGCGTGAGCCCGGGCCAGGTTTTCCAGGTGGGCAGGGCCGAGGTCCTGCGGGATCCCCAGACCGGCGAGGTCCTGGACCAAAGTATGGAGCAGGCCGGAACGATCGAAGTGGTCACAGTCAAGGAGAAGATCTCCATCTGCAGGGCGGCCCAAGGAAGCGGCATCGCAAAAGGGATGACCGTTATGAGATAGGACAGGGGATCGGGTGGCGAGAATGAATGCGCTCAGAACGGGCCTTGTGGCGATGGCAGCGGCGGCCTTCTTCTTCTCTTCGTCCGGCCATGGGGCATGGGCAAAAGAGGAGGTCGGGGAGGTCTCCGCACTTGTACAGATGGGAAAGCTCTTCGGCGATCTGGAGTCCATTTTATGAGGCGGTATCGTCTGGAGATCCTTCACCCATCATCTGAAACCAGGACCGCATATAGTGAAGTCCCGATGCGATGGTGAATATGCCGGTGATGATATAAACTATGGGAATGATGGATGAAAAAAGATGAAAATGATTCCCGGAAAGGACCAGGAAGACCGTAACAAGCTGGAGACAGGTGGTTAGCTTGCTTATTATCGAGGGGTGGATCGCGATGTCTTGTTTGGTCAGGAACAAGATCAAGACGCCTAAGAGGATCAGGATATCCCGGGTGATGACCGTGACCGTCAACCAGGGTGGGATGAACCCCCCGGCCGCAAGGATCACAAAGGCCGCGATGAGAAGGAATTTATCGGCCAGCGGATCGAGAAAGGACCCGAGCCTGCTTTTCTGGTTGAGAAGTCTGGCCAACAGACCATCTGCCCCGTCGCTCAGACCGGCTATCACAAAAACCGTCAGTGCCTCCAGGAACCTCTCATTTATCAGATAGATAATGAAAATGGGGACCAGGATGATGCGTAGGGTGGTGATCAGGTTGGGGATGGTCATGACAGTGGATTACTCGAGGTTAAAAACAATTGCTTCGTGTTCGGTCTGCTCAAGACGCAATGGAAAGGGCCGTTTTGGATGGGTCAGGACCCGGCTGATGAACGCAGCCCGATCCCCCTGAAATTTCACGGTTGCAGACATGGCATTGTCCTTGATCCTGGACGGAATCACGGATGTGACGCCCATAACCTCCTCTTTGAGGAAATCGCTGAATCGCCAGAACTCCTTTGGCCTCTTCATCCCTGCCAGAATGACGGTCAGCGGGTGGATTTTTTCACCATCGCTTACAAGACTCCCCTTGATGCACGGGCACAAGGTGGCGGCCGCCCGGTTCACCATTCCCTCGATGGCTGCCATGAGCGAATCTGCGCCCCCCGAAGCCTCCATTATCTGTTCAACAACGGATTCCTGGCAGGTCTGGATGCCCTGAGATACATTTAAGGCCTTGAGGGTCAGAGAGATCTTTTTCCCGGCGTTGATGCTGCACTCGCCGAAGATGACCACATCGGCTGAAAAGAGCCTTCCCCACTTTAGAATATCCCTGTTTTGAAGGTCAAGCGATGTCAATGCGTCAACAGGGTCGGCCTCTGGAGGGTTCAGGGTGCGGTTGATGGGATTGAATCCTCTGTCCTGGAAGACCTTATGGAGCGCAAGCTCCACACGGTTCAGACTCCGATATCCCTCCATGTCTTTCCACCAGTAAGACATATCCCCGTCCCTGTTTTCAGAGACCAGAAAGAGCACGTTGACGGGGGGCGTTTCCGTCATGAGAACCCCGGCCGATTGGAGTCTTTCCCGTATGACCTCCCCATTCACCCTGAGTTTCAGCAGGACCTTGTACCTGCCATCGACCTGCAGTTCCGCCAGGATATGAAAATTTTCAATTTCTTCCCGGGCGGCCGGTATGATTTCTTGGGTGATGCGCTCGAAATGAGCCATCGCCCTCTGGCTTCCAAGCAGATAAAAGATATAGTCTTCCACGCCCTTCATCAATCCCTGGGTGATGGCCGTTTTTTTCGCCAGGGCCGTATTTCCCTTGACAACAGCAGCCTCGCCGATGGCCAGAAGTTCATTTTGTTTCGGAGTCTCTCCGGCTTGGGCCTGAGGAAAAGGATCGCCGAGGAGAAAAAAGAGGGAAAAGGATAACAAGAAGAGGGAAAGGCCGTTTCCTCGAAGCCCTTCGGTGGATCTTTCCTGATTATTCCTTTCTTGCCCCACAAGAATTCTGCAGTCCTGATCTTTCAATGGTTGTAAACGGTCGCGGGTTTCAGTGTAAGATCTTCATCCCCGTCCCTTTGTATTTTCCCTGACACCCGACACCTGAAATGTGGCCGTGTTAACGGCTGTCAACAGCTCTATTTGGAAGATGGCAATGACTTGAGCTCATTTGCAGACTCCGGAACGAGCCCGTTGTTGATCTCCAGGACTTTTCTAAATGCCGTCTCTGCCTCCAGTGGTCGGTCGGCCGTTTTATATGCAATGCCCATATAGAAGTAGGCCTCGGGCAGATCCTTCTGGGACTGCACGGCATCAGAAAACATCGCCTTTACCCCATCCAACCAGCCGTGTTTCTGCTCCATTGTGTAAAGACGCATAAATCCTACGTAGGCCAGGGCTTTTTCCCTTTTCGTCTCTGCCGTGTCTCTGGCCTTGCGCATGGATTCGAGGGCAGGCTCGAAATTTTCCTCCCTGCCGTAGGTCAGACCCAAGCCCCGATGGGCATCGGAACAGCCGGGATCGAGCTGAAGGGCCAGTTCAAATTCCCTTTTGGCATCAAACAGATAGTTTTTATGGAGCAGTTTCAGGCCGCTTGACACATGGTGTTCCGGGGTGTCCAGGACGTTTTCAGGTATCCTCGGCTTGGGCGAACAGCTCATGAAAAAGCAAGGGGCCAAGAAAAAAAGAGCAACCATCGTGCGAAGCATGTTACAGCTGATGACATTCATCAGAATCCCTCCAGTGAAAGGCCGTCCCGGACCCTTTTTAGGTTTTCTGAGCAAATGCACAGATTCCCCGTCCCCTCCGCCATAGAAAATGAACGCCGGAAGGTCAAGCGTTTTCAGATAGAAACGACTCGATTCGTTTCAATACCATATCCATCCCGTCAGGGTCAATCCATATGACGTCTGATTCTGCCCTGAACCAGGTAAGCTGTCGCTTGGCATATCGGCGGGTGTCTCTTTTGAGGGTGTCAATGGCCTCTTCAAAGGACCATTCCCCCATTAAATGACGGACCATATGTCTGTAGCCGATCGCCTTCATCGGTCTGAGATCAGGGGAATAGCCCTGTTTCAACAGATGCCGGGTCTCCTCCAATAGGCCCATTTCCACCATTTTCAGGGTTCGCTCGTTGATTCGACGGTAAAGGATTTTCCTATCCACGTTCAGGCAGATCTTCAAGGCGTCCAGGGAGGGTTCTCTAAACCCATGCCCTTTCATGAGATCCGAAGAAAGGCGGTTTGAGATGTGAAGGATCTCAAGGGCCCTGATGATTCGTATCCGGTCGTTGGGGTGGATTGCGGCCGCGCATGGAGGGTCGAGGCCTTTCAGTCTTTCATGGAGTCTCGCGGGTCCATCCCGGTCGCATTCATTAGATAATGCCTCCCTCAGGACCGGATCCGATGGCGGGGCCTTCATCAGTCCGCCCACAAGGGCACGGATGTAGAGCCCGGTGCCGCCCACCACAAGACATGCCTTTCCCCTTGAACAGATGTCGGTGACGGTGGAAAGGGCTCGGATGCGATAGATCGCGGCGTTGAAGGGTTCGTCAGGACGGACGATGTCTAAGAGGTGGTGCGGGATTCCTTTTTGTTCCTCAAGGGTCGGTTTGGCCGTGCCGATGTTCATCCCCTGATAAACCTGCATGGAGTCCGCATTGACGATTTCTCCGGATAGGGAACGGGCCAGGCTTACAGCCAACCCGCTCTTGCCGGTGGCGGTCGGGCCTGCAATGACAACGATCTTAGGCCGCCTCTCTCTGAACATGATCTTCCGCTTACACCACCCGCTTAAACATTCTCTCCATCTCAGGATAGGTAAACTGCCTGAATACGGGTCTCCCGTGGGGACAGTTGGTGGGGAGGTCCATCTCTCCCAATTCAGCCAGTAGCCGGTCCATTTCTTCGGGGTTCAATCGCTGTCCGGCCCGAATGGCGCCGTGGCAGGCCATCAGCGTGGCGCAGGCGTGGAACAGGGTGTCCTCGTCAGGAGCCCCTTCTGGCAATTCCGTGACCAGTTCCGAAACAAAAGACTGCCAGTTTACGTTCTTCAGCAGGGCGGGAACAGACGTCAGCAGAAACGTGTTGCCGCCGAAGTGGTCAAATTCAAGCCCGAACCTGCGCAATCCATCCCCCTTTTCCAGCAGTACCCGGGCTTCCTTTGTGGAGAGTTCCAGCTCGTGAGGGATCAGGAGGGTCTGCATTTCAATCCTTTCCGCAGCGATGGATTTTTTGAGATGTTCATATACAATCCGCTCATGGGCCGCATGTTGATCCACGATCATGAGTCCGTTCGAGGTCTCGCAGAGGATATAGGTATATCCCAGTTGCCCGATGATCCTGGGCACTGTTGGGATCATGACCGAATCGGGGGACGGCCAGGCGGCGGCCGGTACCGGCCCGGACAGGGGCTCGGTCAGCGCAGGCCCTGGAGAATAGGACCATGGAGGCTCTGAAACGGTGGTCGAAAAACCCCGTTCAAAGGGGATCGCACGGTCCATGAGTCCCTGCGGCGAAAAGGGGTGAGGCGAGCTGTCGAGCGTCTTCGAAACAGCGGACACAATGGCCTGGAATACCCTGGAGGCGTTGCGGAATCGGATTTCCTGCTTGGTCGGATGAACATTGACGTCAATCTCCGATGGATCGATATCAATAAAAACAACCACCTGCGGGTATTGCCCCTTCATGAGGCGCCTGCCGTATCCCTCCATGATCGCCTTTGTCGCGACCCGGTCTCTGATGTTTCTGCCGTTGACATATACATAGAGCCGATCGCCCCGGCTTCTGGCGAAGTCCGGGGGCGCCGCATAGACCCGGATGGACAGATCGCCGTCTGTTTCCTCCCCCGTCATCATGGCCTCTGCCGTCTTTCGGCCCATCAATCCGGAGATACGGTCACGGGTGTCTTCAGATGCAGGCAGGTGGAAGATATTTCGTGGGCCCTCATCCAGTCTAAACGTGATCTTTGGAAACGGCATGGCAATCCGGGAGAGGCTATCCACGATGTGATCGGTCTCCGTCCGCACGGCACGAAGGAACTTCCGTCTCGCCGGGATATTGAAAAAGAGGTCTTTGACGTCGACGGTTGTCCCCGGAGGGGCGCCCGTTTCCGCCATCTCCATGAGTCTTCCGCCCGAAATCCTGAGCGTGTGCCCTGTCAAGCGACCTTGCGGAAGGGAGGTTATCTGCATGCGGGAGACAGCAGCGATGCTGGGGAGGGCCTCCCCCCGGAAGCCTAAGGATCGAACGTTCAACAGATCGGATGCGGTTCGGATCTTGCTTGTGGCATGCCTTTCCACGCACAACAAGAGGTCATCCTTGGACATGCCGAGGCCGTTATCGCTGACCCTGATGCGTCGTTTCCCCCCGCCTTCAATGGTGACCACAATCCGGTCCGCACCCGCGTCAATGCTGTTATCCGTCAACTCCCGCACAACCGAGGCAGGCCGGTCCACCACCTCTCCGGCCGCGATCTGGGAGGCCAATGTTTCGGGGAGAATTCGGATGGCGTTCATAGATAGAGAAGGTTTTCGTCTACGTCGAACCGTCGCACAGGGCGGGGGTTTCTATAGAATCTCGGAAAGGCCTGTTTCTTTTTTGCGAGAAGCAGATTGCGAGTGCCCATCGGGTCATGCAAGAGGCAAACCGATGTTTCGGGATGTTTCAAAAAATCATTCGCCAGGCTGCGGGACAAGTCCAGCATGAGGGCGAGATATCCGTGGAAATGGCGCCACCGCACGACCCGGGTTTCAAAAAAGAGCTCGCGCGTGGTGTACATGCGGTCGGAAAATTTGACTGTCTGGGCAAAAAAGCCCTTTCCCGCCTTGAAACCGTTTTTCCTCTTCCCTCCGATCAGCTTGAGAAGGTCATCGCAGATCTGATGGTCCATATCCAGCACGCCCCTGGCGATCCTTGTGTAGGCCGATCCGATGAGATAATCCGCCCGGATCTCCCAGAAGAGATGGCCCATTTTTCCTCTGCCCGGGTAGGCGCTCAACAGATTGGGTATGAAAAAATTGTGAGCAATGACATCGGCCGCCAGATGAGAGAGAAATCCCAGGGCATAGGCTGTCTCACGGTCATCTTTGGCCTCGCGCAGAAATTTGAAACCGCCCTCCCAGGTATGCGGATTTTTCTTGTATGTTTTTTTCCCCTTGCCGATGAAAAAGTCGGCCGACAGAGAGCCGTACATGTATTCGATGGGGAACGCGGTGATGACTTGGGCGATAGACGGGAGGAGGAGGCCTGCGGAGCTGAGTGAACTGAGGGCCAGGGCGGTATGGACCCCGGGTCCCCAGGCAAGGGCGCATTCAGCGTCTATAAGTTGGATGATAAGATAACCTGCGAGGAACACAACTACTTTCACAAATACCATGATAGGGGTGGAGTCTCCTGAGTGTATGAAATGATATATATTTTTATTGAGTATAACACACTGTCCCTCCCCGCTCAATCTTTTTCTAGGGGTTTGTGACAGGGCATCAGGAAGTTTTGTTAGTATGGTAAGCACCCTTTTCCAATCGGCAACCTTCTTCTTGAATTTTCCTGTGTCTTTGATACAATCGCTCAAAAATGCCGGCACCGGTTTAGAGGTTCAGGGCTTCGTGGGTTTTGGGGGTTGAACGCGGGCGCTTCGAGCGCCGCAGGGGAGCGAATGGATAAGGAAGACTGGCAAAAACGGGGCATCGGCCATCGGGAGAGGCTGCGAGAGCGGTTTCTGGAGGGCGGTCTCGAGAGGTTCAGCGATGAGGAGGTCGTTGAATTCTTGCTGACACTGGGGACCCCGAGGGGCGATCAGAAGCTCCCCGCACGCGAGGCCCTCAAGACCTTCGGCAATCTTGCAGGGGTCTTGTCCGCGCCTCTAAAACAGTTGACCGGGATAAAGGGGATCGGCCCCAAGAACGCCCTCTACCTGGGACTCGTTCATCAGGTCGCCAACCGGTACCTCAAGGACAGGATTTCCGGGAAGATGTTCTTCAGCTCTTCCCAGGCTGTTTTCGACTATTTGTTTCACTCCATGCGGGACCTCAAGAGGGAGGTCTTCAAGGTCCTTTTCCTGACGCGCAAGAACGAATTGATTGCCGATCATGATCTCTTCAAGGGAGGGCTTACCGGGAGCGCGGTCTATCCGCGGGAGGTCCTTTCCATGGCCCTGGACTATAAGGCCGCGTCCCTCGTATTCGTGCATAACCATCCTTCAGGGGATCCATCGCCATCGCCCGAGGATCAGCGGCTGACAAGAGACCTGGTCTGGGCCGCCAGGTTGCTGACCGTCCAGGTCCTGGATCATCTCATCATTGGGAACAATACCTACTACAGCTTTGCGGACCAGGGGACAATTCGGCGTTTCGTCAATGAATATGAAAGTAAATTCAATTTGTTGACGCCATGTTCCTGACTCCTGGAAAGCTCCTGATCCTGGCCAAGTGGGTGTTGACGCGCCTTCCCACCACGGTCGCCGTGGATGTCACCCATCGATGCAACCTCAAGTGCCTTCACTGCTACTGGTGGAAACAGGATCATCCCGCTGAGCTGGACGACGCCCGGATGATCGCCTTTCTCCAGGGCCTTCGGGCAAAGGGCCTGGGGGCGGCCATCCTGTATGGGGGCGAGCCCACGCTCAGACCGGAGGTGTGCCGGGCCGCAGGGGAGATATTTGATGCGACCCTGGCCTTCACCAACGGGATGAACGGGTTCCCGCCACTGCGAAATGTGCAGTGGATCCTCTCCCTGGATGGTCCGCAAGCGCTCAACGACACGATTCGGGGGAAAGGGGTGTATGCCCGGGCCGTGGAAAATCTGATGAAGGCGTCTCACCCCCCCATCGTCCATATGACCATCTCCAGGCTCAATCAGGACAGCCTGGATGCGTTTGTGCAGGAGATGATGGGATTGCCGATCAAAGGGATCGGGTTTTCATTTTACACACCGGATCTGACGAGGGACGAATCAGGACTCTTCATCCCCCTGGAGGGGCGGGACCGGCTGGCGATGGAGCTTCTGGCCTTACGAAAACGATACGGGGAGAAGATCGGCTTTACGCCTGCCATGGCCCGTCAGTTGCTGACCGGCGGTGATTTTCATAAATGGAACAGCTATGCCGCCTGCCCTGTCAGCCGGCGGGTCCGATGTTTCAAGTCGAATGGCCAAGCCAAGGCCTGCACCTATGGGGATACGGCCGATTGTTCACGGTGCGGCTGCGCGGCCGTAGCTGCCTACCAAGCCGCCTTTAAGCCGTTCGATTACGCGACTCTGCGGCTGATTCTGGGACTGATGGTGCCGCGATTGCGGGTTCGAGAGAGATGAGGAGGGGTGCGGGATACGTTATGCTTACCGACTGTCGGATAAAGGAGATTTTGTCGGATCTGTTCTTTCAACATTGTATAGTTTCCGTTGGGGCCTTGGTGCCGTTGGTCTGAGTAAACCCCCGGGCAAAAGAGTCCGGCAGGTGCCTCATCCGCAGATGCTGCATGCCTTGAATCCATCGTTCGTAATCTGCGGCTTTGTGTTGCAGGTAGGCCTTTACCTGGGGATGGGGGAGGATCATGAATTGACCCCGGTCCAAGGCGGCGATGAGGTCTTCGGCCACCTGCTCGGCCTCCAGCATGCCGTCAAGGGCGGCTATCCCACCGCCGTTCCGGGTCATGAGGGAACGAACCGCCATGGGGCAGATGACCGATACCTGGATGCCCCGATCCCCGTAGTTGATGGCCAGGTTTTCGGCCAGCCCCACGGCTGCATGCTTGGTCGCGGTGTATGAGGACGAGTCGATCTGGTTGAGGAGTCCCGCTGCTGAGGCCGTTATGACAAATCCCCCCGACCCCCTCCTGAGCATTCCCGGCAGGACCGCACGGGCCGCATACACGTGGGACATGACATTGATCTCCCAGATCCGCTGCCAGTCGGCATTAGAGACCTCAACCAGACCCATGATAATGATGCCGGCATTGGAGCAATAGAGATCCACGGCGCCGTAGGCCGCCTCGGTCTGCCGAACCAAATGAACAACGTCATCCTCTCTGGAAACATCGCATTGCACGGCCAGGCCCCCGATTTCCTCGGCGAGGGCCTGGGCCCCCTTCACATCGATATCGGCTACCACAACGGCCTTGGCGCCTTCCCTTGCAAAGCGTCGGCACAGGGCCTCACCGATACCATTGGAACCGCCTGTTACAATAATGACCTTGTCTTTGACCTGCATAAGATATCCCCCTGCCTTTCTATACGCATGATAGTGACCTCTGAAAACCAATGGCGCATGGCGTTGGGCTTGGCTCGGCTCTACGGAATTTTCAAAGGACACCCATCGAACGTCCAATCACGCAAGGCGTGAAATGAAGATCCACGCAGAGCCCATAACGAATAGGTGAGAACCGATAACCGAATGAAGAGCGCACGAGGATACGGCACTCTCCTCATGGCCTTCACTTTTCATCGGACCCCTGGTCTATGCTGTTGACGATCCGTGCGCAGGCATCTTCGATCAGTGGAATAAACCGGGTGATATCTTCCACGATGCAGATATCCGCCTCGTTGAAGATAGGCGCACGGGGGTCTGTATTGATGGCAATGACATATCCGGCGCCTCGCATCCCCATTACATGCTGGGAGGCCCCGGATATGCCGCAGGCGATGTAGAGGGACGGCGTTACGATGGCGCCGCTGACCCCTACCTGGCGGTCGTAGCCCAGCCATCCGCGATCGCAGATGATGCGGGTGCCGGCCACGGCCGCCTTTGGCAGACATCGGGCCAACCGGTGTGCCAGCGAGACGTTCTCCTGATCTCCGATGCCGTTGCCCACCGCCACGAGGATGGGTGCGGTCGTGATGTCGGTGGTATCGGCCTCGGCCTGCCGGGTTCCCCGATAGCGGGTCCTCCCGGATCGGCAGGTTGCGTCTTTGTGGATGACGCGTCCTTGTGGTGATCCGTCGGCAGGCGTAAACTTGAAGAGGCCTAACTGAAGAGAGATA
>JAWOIH010000477.1:0-6072 GCA_046484725.1 Candidatus Desulfacyla sp.
TGTTTAGCCTGTAACCATTTGTTTCTCTTTGTGTCTCCGTGTCTCCGTGTGAGATTTTGGTTTTCACCGGGGTGTGAGTCACAAGCTTTTTAACAAGTTCCGTGCCTCATTGGCCTCCTGGCTCATGGGATCGGCCCAGATGGTCAGGTCCAGTTCCTCTTTGGCCTCCGCTTTCTTTCCCTGTTTCAACAGGACCTTGGCCAGACCCAGATGGGCGACGCCCTCCTTGGGCGTCAACAGGACAGCCTCCTTGTAGGCGGCAGCGGCCTGATCCAACTCGCTTTTGGCCTCGTAGGCCCGGGCAAGGTTGACATGGGCGAGGGTGTAGGAACGGGACGAACTCAATGCCTGATGATAACACTCGATAGCCCTGTCATAGTCGCCCTTTTTGTAATAGGCATAGCCCATGTTGTTGTAGGCATACTGGGGCGTGTTGTAAAGGATGTCGTTGATAGCCTCTTTAAAACAGGCGATGGCCGCGTCCCATTTTTCCATCAGGAGATAGAGGGTGCCCAGGTTGTTTCGGGCCTCTGAAAACTTGGGGTCGAGGGTCAGGGTACGCTGAAAATATTTGAGAGAGAGGTCATACTGCCCCAGATTCCTTAAGACAATGGCGATCTGATGATTCAGGTCCACGTTGTCGGGGTCTAATTTGACGGCCTCCAACAGCTTTCCAAGGGCCCCGCGCAGGTCGCCTTGAACGGCCATGGCATTGCCCATATCCTGAAGGGCCTTGGCCCGTTTCTTTGTCTCCATCTGATCGGTGGCACAACCGATCATGCAGGCAACGAGGAGGCCAAGGGCAAGATTGATGAAAAGAGGTTGTTTCCTAAACGCGTTCATGGTTTTCTATTTCCACGCAAAGCCGAAAAGCCACAGAGAGATTTTTTTTGGGGTTAATTAACAATATTTTTCTTTCTTCGTGTCTCCGTGTCTCTGTGTGAGATACTTTTGTTTGCGGGTACGCTGTATCAGCCCCCCGTCGTTTTCAGGGGATCCACAACCGAGGGCGTCAGGAATATCAGGAGTTCGGTCCGGGTCCGGGTGTCATATTGGGCCTTGAAAAGCCACCCAAGAATGGGGATGTCCTTGAGCCACGGGACCCCTGAATCGGTAACGTCATCTCTTTTCTGGTAAATTCCGCCGATGACAACGGTATCCCCGGTCCTGACCATCAGCGTGCTTCGGATCTTCTTTGTGTCTCTTCCGGGAGGAGCCGTACTCTCCTTCTTATCATCGTCTGTAGTTGTTCTCGTCGCCGGTCTCGCCTGGTCGTCAGTAACCTCTACAACCAAGGTGACATGGGAATTGTCGGCGCTTACCGTGGGATTGACCTTTAGAGAGAGGACCGCGGGGATTTCCTTGTAATCGATGACATTCAGGGTGCTGACCTCAAAGTACTGGATGCTTCCCCTTTCGATATAGGCCTCTCCGCCGTTCACGGTCAGGACCTTGGGGGCGGATATGACGTGGGCCTTATTGTCGCTCTCACCCAGGGCGAGGGCCGCGTCAAGGGATATGGCGCCCAGTCCGCCGCCGGTCAGCCAGCCGAGGGTCAGGCCGATGTTGGGGGTCCAGTTGGCAGGCGCGTTGGTGGTAAACGATGTGGATCCACTGGAATTGGCGCCTGTATTGATCCAATCAGCCTTGACGCCGGTCTGCCACTCTATCCCGAGGTCGCGAGCAAAACCGGTGGAGGCCTCCACAATGCGGGCCTCTATCAAAACCTGCTTTTCCGCAATGTCGAGTTTGGCGATCAGCTCCTTGACCTTGTCCACCTTGGCCCGAACCCCGTTGGCGATGATCATGTTGGTACCCGAATCAAAGGAGAGATACAGATCCATGGTGGAGATTTTTACCTTCTTCCCCTTTTCCTCCTCGCCCTCTTCCTCTTCTTCGGATTCCGCGGCCTCGATATCCAGGGCCGGCGGGATGGGCGGAACAGCGGTTGCATCTCCCACCAGCATCTTGAAGATGTCCGACGCCTTTCGGTGCCGTATGGTGATGAACTCCACGATCTTGGCCTCAAAGACCCCCTGGAGTCTCTTGGAAGCCAGAAGGGCCCCTTTCCGCTTTCCTTCCTTGATCTCCAGGTCCCGCAATTTTTCCTTGGGCACCACCCAGAGGACATCGTCTTCGATCTGATAGGTCAGGCCGTTGGGTCTAAGGATCATCTCAAGTGCCTGGTCCCAAGGGATGTTGTCGAGCTTCATGGATATCTTCCCACTCACATCTTCTCCCCAGACGATATTGATCCCCGCCACCTCGGATATCAACTGGAGGATGTTCCGGATATCCGTATCCACAAAATCAAAGCTCATCCTTTGGCCCGCATACTGCTTGGATGTGGCCTCGAACAACCCGGCCCGCGTCTCAATCCCCTCGGCCGGCGCCGTCTCCGGTTTTCCCGCTCCTTTTTCGGGTTGACGCGCGGACGCTGCTTCAGTGGCCCGCACGCCCTGTTCCGGCGCGATGGGTTCCGGCCTTCTCCCCTGGGCCGTGTCCATCTTCACGGCGTCAAAGTCGATGTTCAACTCCGTCCCGTCTTGGGTGATATGATAGGGAATCAGCTGCCTTAACATCACCCTCAGGGACACATGGCGGTCCACTGCGGAATAAAAGGCCTGGACCCGCTGGACTGCTCCTTCCGTATGCACGGAATCGAGCTTCTTCATCAGCTCCGGTTGGATGCCGCCGTTCCTGAGGTCCACGATCAGGGTTGTGCCGTCCAATTTTACGTTGTAATCCACCTTTTTGTCCGTGGCGATGCTGAGGCGTGTCCGGTTTCCCGGACGCTGGGTCACTGCCACATCCATGATCTGAGCGAGGGACGAGGTCTGGGCCGCGGGGGGAGGAGAGGCCGCCTGCCCGGTCTTCGGTTCCGGGACCGATGGAATGACCTCGAGCAGGATATCCTTGTCTTTCCTGACCAACCGGGTCTGGGTCATCTCATGCCGCACATAGACCACCACCTCGGTTTCTCCGGGCGCCTTCTCCTGGATGGAGATCTCTTTCACGGGGCCTGCCTTGAGTTCCTGCCGGGCGGGGAGGTCCTGAGCCGGGCTCCCTTTGATCTCGAAATAGAGGCGGGCGGGATTGGTCAGGGCGTAGGGCTTTCCATAGGCGGTCGCTTCTGAACAGACGAAGGTAACCACGGCCTGGTGAGGGGTCGCCTCGGTGCGGACCGCCTCGATGACGGCCACACCATGGGCCTTGTCCCGAGCGTCCACTTTGGTTTCAGGAGGCGTTGAACAAGCGCCTATTAAAATCCCTGAAATGGCGACCCACAGGCCGAGCCCGTTCCGGAACATCCTACCAACATCCAGGTTCATCAACATATCCTCCTCGCCGTCATTCGGTCGCCGGTGGTCGGTGACTGGAACGGCTCACCAGCTTATCGGCTTAACATCTCACCCGTTTCACGATGAACGCCTGCTACTCCCCATATACCTGATAAACCTCTGTGATCCGCTTTACCGCCCGCACCGGTTGATCCCTGGCCCCCTCGATATCGAGACGACGCACAAAAATCTCCGGTCGATCCCTGCGAAAAACATAGTTGATCACATAGATGTTCAACCCGGGCAGGACATCGAATTTAAACCTGGAGACATACTCTGAACGGGGCTTTTTGGACCCGTATTCGCTTTCTGCGATGGGCTCCAGGGTCGCCGTGGCCATATGCGTTCCCAAGGGCATCACATTTCTGTAATCCTGTTCCGCCACATGCAATTTCCATCCCTTTCCGCTTTCCTGGGTTGATGGTTTTTTGCTCAGATCCCGTTTGCCCCAGAGATACATGAACCTAAGGCCGGTATCCCCCTCCTGGTAGGGAATAAAGTAGAAATCGCTCTTTGTGGGAAGTGCATAAAATTCAAGGGGATAGGCAGTGCCGCCGGTTTCCTTCAGTACCAGGCCGACATTCTTGATGATATAGCTGAGTTCCTTCAGGGTCTCAAGGCTCTTTACGCGGCTCTGCATCATCTGTCCGGTGCGGCTGCGCAGGGTCCCGGCCTCGCTTTCCTTCCGTACGTCATATACCATGCCGTCGGCCTTCACCTGCCAGGAGAGATTGAGATCGTCGCACATGGGCTGCGACAGAAAAATCACCTCTGCCAGGTTCCCTTGCTCCATGCCCTCTGTTTCGGCAGACGCCTTGACCAGGACATGGGTGAAAAAATCAAGCCCTGAAGGGGAAAAGGTCGCCCGCCACGGCAGGGGGGACAGGATATCCTCTTTTACGGCCTTTTCTTTCTCTTCCAGTTCCCTCAGATTTCCGATATTGCTGAAATCATCAAAAGGGGGCCTGATGCCCCATAGGTCGACCCTGCAGGCGACGGTTGTCCCATCGGACGTATCGATCCGGCCGAATACATAGACATCCGCCTTCATATCGCCCACAATCCGGTCTCTCAACGGCTCATTTTTTTCGAACTCCTGGGCAGTGAACAACCGGTCTGTGTCTGAAAGGGCCTGGGGCAGGAAAAGATTAAACTGAGGGCTGTTGCCGAACGCGAGCCTGATCCGGTTGCATACATACCGGGACCCGACGGTGATGTTTCCCGCCGGATCTGTGAAGTCAAAAACAGCGACGTTGATCACCGGCCTCTTCTCGGCATTAAAATATCGGGTCGCAATCTCCTTCGTGAGAGATGTGGAAAGCCTGTCAATCCCCTCATTGAGAGAAGGCGACGTATGTCCGCCCTCGGCTGCCGCATATACGGGCCAGCAGACCACGAAAAACAATAAGACAATGAGTCGAATCATCACCAATCCCTCTGTGTTAGGCGCAAGGCGCAAGGCGTTAGGCGCAAGGCGCAAGGTTCGGAAAATAACGCAAACAGACTACCCCCTGTCACCGCCCCCATCTCGGCATCCCCGCATCCCCGCATCTCAGCATTTTCAATTCCCAAATCCCTCAATCCCTCATTCATACACCTGGTCCGGCAGCTTCATCTCCACATCTTTAAATTTCAGATGGAGTTCCTTTTCCAGGTAGGGCTCCTTTATAATGACCTTCTTCTCTTTCCCTGCAATCCTGTCCACCACGCCGCCGGCGGTTCCGATCCGGGTCCCCTTTTTCACGACAAACCCCCTGCCCTTGGGGTCCCTGACCATGGCCCATGCCTTGCCTTCGGCCTGAACGATGGCCGTCAGGGTCAATTGAGAGAGCGCCAGCTTCTGCAATTCCGTCCTGGCGACCAGGAGTTCCTTCAGTTTGTCTGCGGCGGCCTGCTTCTCCCTTTTCAGCCTCTCCTCTGCGTCAATTTGCTTCTGGCTTTCTTCTTCGGCCTTTGCAGTGGCCTGTTGCCCCCGCTTGACAAGATAGGAGAGGAACGGGTCGGGAATCCTGTCAGGATCAAACGGCTGTTTCTGAGGCCTGAGATCCTTATATGCGGGCAAGGGGATCTCCCTGGAAGGGCCGGCATTCACCGGAGTCGCAAGAAACAAGAGGCATAGTGCCGGGATGATCCCTGTTGCCACTCTGATTGTTCGGTTTCGCATGGTTGATCTTCCCAATCCCGTGATTCCTAAAGCAGTACAGCCGCTAAAAAATGTCTCACACAAAGCCACGAAGCCATAGAGAAATTCTTTTCAGGTTTATCATAGACCCATTTTTGGTTTTCTTTGTGCCTTTCCGTCTCCGTGTGAGTTATGGGTTTTTATTCAAGAGTGCCGTTCACGATCCGAAAGATGCCGTCCTTCATCAACGCTTGTCCAAAATTGAGCAGGTAACCCAGCTTCAGACCCGTCAGCCTCAGATAGGTGAGGACCTGCTTCTTATGCGCCTTATTGATGTTTTCCGCTGACTTCAATTCCAGGATTACCTTTCTCTCTACAAGCATGTCCGCACGAAAACCTTCATCAAACCGGATTCCGTGAAACTCTATGGGGATCGGAACCTGCCGTTCCACATGCAATCCCGTCTCCTGGATCTGATGGGCAAGCAAAACCTCGTATACGACCTCGAGCAGTCCCGGCCCAAGCTCCCTGTGGAGCCTCACGGCACAATCTACGACAATCGCCCCAATCTCATTTTCCTTCATTTTCTATTCTCACAAAGCCACGAAG
>JAWOIH010000479.1:0-4883 GCA_046484725.1 Candidatus Desulfacyla sp.
CTTTTCAACCAGGTGAACATGAACCCCCTGCCGAGCCAGGACCAGTGCGCTGACCATGCCCGCGATCCCGCCCCCGATCACCAGGGCGGCCCTGGTTGCCGGGTAAGACACCCGGCCCAGCGGATTCAGGAGCCGGGACTTGAAAACGGCCATCCTCACCAGGTCCTCCGCCTTCCTGGTAGCCGCCTGCCGATCCCCCATATGGACCCAGGAACAGTGTTCCCGGATATTGGTCATCTCAAAAAGGTACGGGTTCAACCCGGCCTTCCTGAGGACGTCCTGGAATACCGGCTCATGGGTCCTGGGCGTACATGCGGCCACCACCACCCGGTTCAGACGCTTCTCCCGGATAGTGCTTGCCATCCGCGTAGTGGCATCGATGGAACAGGCGAAGGTATCTTCCTCAACATGGACGACCCCGTTCAGCCCTCGGGCATATTCAACCACCCTGGCCACATCGACCCCCTTGACGATGTTGGTCCCGCAATCACAGACAAACACGCCGATCCTCGGCGCTTCACCGGCCACAACCCGCTCGGGGGGATAAGATATCTCTGTAACCATACTCCCCCGCCGGTCCGAGAGAAGCTCTGACGCAAGTGACGCAGCGCCGCTGGCCGTGGTCACAGAATCGGGGATATCCATGGGCCCCCGAAAGGCCCCGCACGCAAAGATCCCGGACCGGGAGGTCTCCAATGGGGAAAACCCGTCGGTTTCGCAGAACCCTTGCCCGGTGGTTGCAACGCTGAGGCGCTCGGCCAGTTTCCGGTTCTCTTCCGGAGGGGACATGCCGACGGACAGGACCACCAGGTCGAATGCCTCATCCTGTACGCCTGTGCCGTTCACGCGATACCGGAGGACCACGTCGCCGGTCCCGGGCATCTCCCTCAGGACGGATGCCTTGCTCCAGACGAAGCGGACACCCGGGGTATTCTTTGCCCGTTCATAATAGCGCTCGAATCCCTTTCCATAGGCCCGGATATCATTGTGAAGGACAACGGCCTGGAGGTTGGGGAGATGTTCCTTCGACAGGATGACCTGCTTCATGGCATACATGCAGCAGACGGCCGAACAATAGGAATGGCCGGCTGTTGCGTCCCTGGATCCCACACATTGGATCCATGCGATCTTCTCAGGCGGTTTCCCGTCCGACGGCCTTCGCAATGCCCCCCGGTTGGGTCCCGAGGCGCTCAGAAGACGCTCAAACTCGAGACTGGTGACGACATTGCGAAATCTCCCGTAACCGTACTGGCTCTGCTTCTCGGGTTGAAATGGCTCATAGCCGGGGGCCAGAATGACGCTGCCCACATCGATTTTCAGCTTTTCATCATGCTGGTGGAAATCGATCGCCTGATTCCTGCATGCGGGGACGCAGATCTGACATTCTTTTCTAAGGAGGAACAGACAGTGTGCCGGGTCTATAATGGAGACGGCCGGCACGGCCTGGGCAAAAGGGACGTGAATCGTTTTAAGAGTGCTCAGGTCCTCATTATAAGGATCCAGGACACTTACCGGACAATACTCGGAACAGGTCCCGCACCCCGTGCATTTCTCAGGGTTGACATATCTGGGCTTTCGGGTCAGGGTGACCTCGAAATTCCCGGCATCTCCCTCGATGCCGTCCACCTCCGTGTCCGTGATCACGGATATATTGGGGTTTGTGGCACACTCAATGAACTTGGGAGACAGGATGCACATGGAACAGTCATTGGTGGGAAAGGTCTTGTCCAGCTGCGACATCCTCCCCCCGATGGACGGCCCCTTGTCCGCCAGATAGACCTTGAAGCCGCAATTGGCCGTATCCAGCGCGGCCTGAATTCCGCTGACACCTCCGCCTACGACCAGGACTGCGCCGACCTTCCTGTTATCGGATGATGGGACAGGTTCTCTGCCGTCCATAAAATGGGCTTCCTGAAAAGTTCAAGTGCCAACATTCAAAGGGTCAAATTTAGAGCACGGACGCCACGATTTCTGAAATGTCCTTCACCTGGATGACGTCTTCCAGTTCATTGGTAGCGATACTGTCCCTGAAATTGAGGATACAGTAGGGACAGGCCGTCGCCAGGATATCGGCGCCCAGGGCTACAGACTGTTTCACCAGGATGTCGGAAAACCGCTCCCCCTTCCGTGTCTCCATCCAGATCCGTCCCCCGCCGCCCCCGCAGCAGAGGCTGTTTTCCCGGGCGTCCACCTCGTCCATCAGTTCCAGACCGGGAATACTCCTCAGCACATATCTCGGTTCATCATATATCCCGTTGTGTCGGCCGAGATAGCAGGGGTCGTGATAGACCACCCGTTTGTTCAGTTCCTTAGTGAATTCGATCCTCCCCTGATCCAGAAGGTCCGCCACATATTGGGTGAAATGAACCCCCTGGAACGTAGCCCCCAAGGCCGGATAATCCTCCTTGAAGGTGGTATAGCAGTGGGGAGAACTGACCACCACCTTCCGGACCCCCGCCTCCTGAAACGCCGCGACATTCCCCCTGGCCAGGCTTTCGAACAGGTCCTTGTTTCCGGCCTTTCGGACACTCTCGCCGCAGCAGTTCTCTTTGGTCCCCAGGATTCCAAAGGTGACCCCGGCTGCATTCAGGATGGCGGCAGTGGACCTGGCCACGCTTTTCAAACTGGGATCATAGGCCGGCACGCACCCCGGGAAATAGAGGACCTCCATGTCGCGCACGTAGGCCGCCACATCGAGATCAACCGCCCAATCCGACCGGGCAGCCCGTTCACCTCCCCATGGATTGCCGTTCCCCCCCAGACTCCCCATGGCGCTCCGGAGGCTGGGTTGCGCCATGGTGTACTGGTATTCCAGCAGGATGGACCGGACCGACCGCATGATATCCGTAATGGCCACACCCCGGGGGCATCGACTGACGCACAGGTTGCATGTAGTGCAGAGCCACCAGGCCTCATCCTCGATGTCGGCCAGTCCGAATTTGGCCTGGCTGATCAGCACGTGCGGCAGGAAGCTCCGAACATGGTTCCATGGACAGCTTGCGGTGCAGAGCCCGCACTGAAAGCAAAGCCGGAAGGCATCCCCCCCCGCTTCCCGGATCAGATCAGACACCTCTTTGATCGGTGCTACCGCTTCCAAGAATCAGCCTCTATCAGTGAAGAATGAAGAGTGAATAATGAAGAATGACATGACCCCCTCATCAAGAAACGTTCGAACGCGGAACGCGGAGCTCGGAACGCGGAACGGTTAGAGCAGGGAGCCTGGAGCTCAGAGCATTGAAAACGGCGTCATGCCCACCCTGTTGAACGCGGAGCTCGGAACGCGGAACGACAAGAAACGAACCACTTGCGCCTCACGCCTCACGCCTTGCGCCTTGCGCCTTGCGCCTTTTTTCTCCCCCCTGCTCCCCGCCCCCTGCTCTTTGCCTTTAGTGCATATACCTTCCCCCATCCACCACCACGGTCTGCCCGGTGATGAAGTCGCTCTCCGGGGAGGCCAGGAACAGGGCCGCGCCGGTGATGTCGTCCGGGGTCCCCAGGCGCTGAAGCGGGGTCTTGGAGGTATCGTACTTGCTCACATCGGCCAGAGAACGGCTCGATTCGGTGTCGGTGAACCCCGGAGCAACCGCGTTGATGCAGATGTTGTGAGGACCCAACTCCACGGCCAGGGCCCGGGTCATGGCCAGGATGCCTCCCTTGGATGTCACATAGTGGACAAAGCCATGGGACCCGGTAAAGGCCGTTTCCGAGCAGAGATTGACGATCTTTCCATACTGCTGCGCCTTCATGTACGGATAAACCGCACGGACGCACAGGAAGGCCCCCTTGACGTTCACCGTCATGACCCGGTCCCATTCATCCAGGGCGATCTGATCGAACTGCTTCCGCACCAGACCCTCGTACACCGCGGCATTGTTGATGAGGATGTCCATACGTCCGAAGGCCGCTTCGGTTGCCTCGGCCATGGCGCGGCAGTCGTGCTCGCTGGAGACATCCCCCTGGAAATACCGCGCCTCGCCCCCTATGTCCTGGATCTGCCGCACCGTTTCCTTCATATCCGCCAGGTCCTTGTCCCTGAGCACGATGTTCATGACCATGACCCGGGCCCCTTCCTGCGCCAACCGAAGCGCGAAGGCCCGGCCCAGCCCCCGCGCCCCGCCCGTCACAATGGCCACCCTCTCTTTCAGCCGCATGTTATCAGGCTCCTTTCATGCTCCGAACTCCTCGCCCCCGGCTCCCTGCCCCTTGCTCCCTGCCCTCTAAAACTCCGGCTTCCGCAGCCCGTAGTCCTGGGCGATCACCTGGTAGCAGTTGTAGCTGGACCCCCGTCCGATGGCAGGTCCCCCGGCAACGCCCGAGGAGCACATGTACAGGCCCTTGATAAAGGTCTTGAGGCCGCCCGGCAGGCCCCGGAACCGGCCGCTCTGGGAGCCGCCGCAGTTCCCTTCGGACCAGCCCCCTTCCCGCATGTCCAGATGGGTGTCCTGAATGTCGATGGGCGTGGCCACACGTTCTCCGATGAGATTGTCGCGGGTCATGTTGGGGGCGTACTTGCGCCATTGCTCCATCATGGAGTCGATGAATTCATCATGGAGTTGCCGCCATTCCTTCCTGGAGAAGATGCGTGCGGGCGCAGTGAACTCTTCCACATGGATGCTGTGCTTCCCTTCCGGGGCACGGGTGAGGTCCCAGATGCTGTCCGGGGCCGACAGGAGGTGGAACTTGGAGGGCATGCCCAGGAGGAAGATCTCGTGCATGTATTTGTCTTCGGTGTATGCCAGATCCTTGGGAAGATAATAGGTGCGGGGGGTGCGGTTGATGTCCGGATTGTCCTTGGCCGCCTTGTAGTTCGGGAGTTCGTGAACGGCGATGGGCCCCCAGAAGAGCTGGGCCCGGTCGAAGAAATAGGCATCCACCTTCCGCTT
>JAWOIH010000502.1:0-5050 GCA_046484725.1 Candidatus Desulfacyla sp.
GCAAAGAGCTGACCGATGGAGACCTCGGCCATGGAACCGTAGAGGATCATGATGATGGAAGGCGGGATGAGGATGCCCAGGGCGCCGCCTGCATTGATGCACCCCACGGCGATGACGCGATCGTATTTCCGGTCCAGCATGGCCGGGAGCGCGATGAGCCCCATGGAGACCGTGGCCACCGAGCTGATGCCCGCCATGGCGGCGAACACGGCGCAGATGACCACCGTGCCCATGGCCAGTCCGCCGCGCAGGCGGCCCATCCACCGATGGACGATCTCGTAGAGTTCATCGGCCAGATCGCTGAACTTCAGGACATTGGCCATGAGCACGAACAGGGGGATGGCCAGCAGCAGAAAGCTGGTCCCTTCCCCGTATGCCGAGTTGTAGAGGGCCATGAGCCCCTTCGGTCCCCACAAGAAGAAGATGCCCACGGCCGATATGGTCAGGAGAGAAAAGGCGATGGGTACCCCGAGCAAAAGGAGGATGACCAGGGACCCGAAGATGATGAGGGATGAGAGACCGATGCTCATGAACGCCCCCCCTTTTCCGGGATCGAATCCGGAGATGCCAGGATCATGACCGCATGCAGGGCATTGGAAAGTCCCTGAAGGCCCAGAAACAAGGCCCCAAGAGGCACCGTGGCCATGGACGGCCATAGGAGGAGTTCGGCCGCGGATACCGAGGTCTGTCCGGTCTCAATGGCCTCGAAGGTCAGGAGCGTCCCGTACCAGATTATAGGGCCGGTAATGATGAGAACACAGATCCCGATGAGGATCTCCACCAGGGCCTGGCCCTTCCTGGAAAACCACACATGGAGGATATCCACCTTGGTGTGGCCGTACTTGCTCAGGGTATAGCCGCCGCCGAACATGACCAGGGCGCAGAGGAGATACTGGTTGACCTCATTGGCCCAGGTGGTCGGCTGGTTGAACAGATAGCGGGCCGTCACCTCCAGGAGGACAAGGAGCGTGATGACCAGCGTCAAGGGGGCTGCGCCATTGCCGAGAACCAGATTCATTTTGTCTACAAAACGAATGAATGCCTGCATGGCCCTCCTTATTGGATGCGGGGTCCTTTGAAAGACCCCGCATCGTGTCACGGAAAATGCCGGCGTCTACTGAACACCCTTGGATGCAAGGTTTTCCCTCAGAATCGTTACGAGCTTGGCCGAATATTCCGATTTTTTGGCCTCTTCGTCCCACAGGGGCTTGACGGCCTGGCGGAAACGCGCCAGTTCCTCATTGGATAGGGTGATGATCTTGACGCCCCGCTTGGCAGCGGCATCGACGGCCTCCTGGTCGAATTGGGGCGTCATTTTAAAGCTCCGCTCCATGGCGGCCATGGCGGCCTTCTTGATCGCGGCCTGCTGGTCCGGGGTGAGGGCCTGGAATGTCTTCTGATTGACGACGATCTCGATGACCCCGGGCGTGTGGAGGGCCGGTGCGGTGATATAATCCAGGACCTCGTAGAACTTGTACTTTTCAATGGTGTACCAGGGGTAATCGGTCCCGTCCACCGTGCCCCGCTGAAGGGCCATGTATTGTTCAGCCCCGGCAATGGCCACGGCCGAGGCCCCCAGGGCCTTCATGATCTGTGCCTCCATGCCCACGGCCCGTATCTTCTTCCCCTTCAGGTCCTCCAGCTTGTTGACGGGAAATTTGGTCATGAGTCCCATGGTGGCCACGGAAAGGGGGGCCAGATAGGTGACGCCGTGTTTGGCCACGGCATCGGCCATAATCTTCATGTAGCCTTTGTTTAAGAGAACGTTGACGGCATCTTCCGGGTCGGACCAGTTAAAGGGAAGCCATTGACAGTTGACCTCGGGAACGAGACCGGCAAAATAGAGGAGCGATCCCGAATATCCGTCGATCATCCCCTGCCGGACCGAATCAAAGGCCTCATTTGTTTTGACGAGCTGACCAGGCCAGAAGACCTTGACTTCCACCTCTCCTTTGGTCAGCTCCTTTACCTTGTCGGCAAAGAACTGGGTGGACTGACCCGCATAGGCCGTTTGGGGATAGGCGCACTGGATGCGCAGGGTCCCGGCCATGGCGGCGGCACTAAGAAACACGATGGAAAAGACCAGACCAACCAACAACACCAGAAATCGCTTCATTGCTCTACTCCTCCTTTTCACATAGGCCGATCTCAACCGGCGGTTAGGGGTTTTGCGTTCTCTATATGGGTTCAAGCGCCGGCCAATCGAATATGGCGCTTGAGGATCTTGCCGGTGTTGGTCTTGGGCAGCTCCGGGACAAACCGGACCACCCTCGGATATTTGTAGGGCGCCACCCTTTCCTTGACATAATCGCGGATTTCCTCGACCGTCGCAGAAATGCCCGGGCGAAGCACGATGACCGCTGCCACCTCTTCACCCAAATCCGGGTGGGGCATGCCCACCACTGCGCACTCGAGGACTGCCGGATGACCATAGAGCACTTCCTCGATCTCACGGGGATAGACATTATACCCGCCACGGATGATCATTTCCTTTTTCCGGTCCACGATAAAGATGTATCCGTCCTCATCCTGCCGGGCCAGGTCCCCGGTGTGGAGCCAGCCCCCCCGCAGGGTCTCTGCCGTGGCCTCGGGCTGGTTGAGGTAGCCCTTCATGACGCCGGGTCCCTGGACGATCAGTTCGCCTACCTCTCCCGGCGGCACATCCGTGCCCTTCTCATCTGCAATGCGGGCCTCGAAACCGGGGATGGGCACGCCGATGGAGCCGGGTTTGGTGGGCCGTCCATAGGGGTTTTCCACGCACACCGGGGAACATTCGGTCAGACCATATCCCTCGTAGATGGTGACGTGAAAGGCCTTTTCAAACCGCCTCAGGACCTCCACCGGCAAAGAGGCGCCGCCGGAAACGCAGAACCTGAGAGACGACCGGACGGGAGGCGTCTGGGCCGCCATCTCGGCCAGGCGGTTGAAGATGGTGGGAACGGCGATCAGGATGCTGCTCTCTTCCGTTTCAATGGCAGTGAAGACCGCTTCCGCCTCGAAGTGTTCCCAGAGGCGTATGGTCAGGCCCAAATAGAGGCTCGCGTTCAGGGTGCTGGTCTGGCCGTAGATGTGAAAAAGGGGGAGCACCCCTAAACAGACATCGTGGGGTTCGGTGTAGCGCATGTCGGCCACGGTCCGGGCGTTGCTGCCCAGACTGTGGTGGGTCAGCATGGCCCCCTTGGCCAGGCCGGTGGTGCCGCTCGTATAGATGATGGCAAGGGTGTCGTCGTCCCGGACCTCGCAGAGAGGGAACGAGCCCCGATCTGCGAGCAGGCCTTTCAGGGTCTCAAAACCATCGGCCGTGTCTTCGCCGGCGGTCAAGGCCAGATGAAATTGCTTGGATTCCAGGACAAGGGGACCGGCATAGGTCAGATAGTCGGACCTCCCGATGAAGGCCCTGGCCCCCGAATCCCGGAAGATGTGGGTCAGCTCCTCGGTGCGGTACAGAAAGTTGACGGGGAGGACGACGGCCCCTAACTTGGCCAGGGCGTAATAGACGGTGATCCAGTCGATGGAATTGGGCATCATCAGGACCACGATGTCCCCCGGACCCATTCCTCTTTCCCTGAGACCCCAGGCCAGGGCATCGGTGCGACGGTCCAATTCCCGGTAGGTCGCCTGTTGATCGCCGAAGATGACGGCCGGATGGTCCGGCCGGCGGTCGGCGCTGTCCATCAGCAGTTGTGCCAGGTTCATAGGGACCTCCCTGTAAGGTTATTCTCCCTCGTTTTGGACGATTAGGGCAACCCCCTGCCCTCCCCCCAGACACATGGTGGCCAGGCCGTAACGGCTGTTGCGCCTTCGCATTTCGTAGATGAGCTTGGTCAGTATCACGCCGCCGGTGGCGCTGATGGGATGTCCCAGGGCGATGGCCCCGCCGTTGACATTGACCTTTCTGGGGTCCAGGCCCAGTTCCCGAATGCAGGCCAGGCTCTGGGACGCAAAGGCCTCGTTCAGTTCCACCAGGTCCATGTCATTCAGGGTCAATCCGGTCTTCTCCAGGACCTTTCGGGTGGCGTAAATGGGACCGATCCCCATGACCGCGGGTTCGACGCCCACCGAGGCGTATCCCATGACCGAGACCAGGGGCTTAAGGCCCAGTTCCCGTGCCTTCTCCCGGCTGGCCACGATCACACAGGCCGCGCCGTCGTTCATGCCGCTGCTGTTCCCGGCAGTGACCGAGCCGCCTTGCCGGAAGACCGGCTTGAGTTCGGCCAGGGCCTCCAGGGTGGTCTCGGGCCGCGGGTGTTCGTCCATGGAAAACCGGACGGGGTCCCCTTTTTTCTGCGGGATGGGAACCGGGACGATCTCGTCTTTGAACAGGTTCTGTTCCATTGCCCTGGCCGCCTTCTCCTGGCTTTCCAGGGCGAATTGGTCCTGATCCTCGCGCCTGACCCGCCATCGTTCGGCCACGTTTTCCGCGGTCTCGCCCATGGTGTTTCCGCTGATCGGGTCGAACAGGACGAGCTGATCCATGAGCTGAGCATGACCCAGGCGCGCCCCCCACCGGCCCGTGGGAATCAGATAGGCTGCATTGGACATGTGCTCCACCCCGCCTGCGGCCAGGAGATCCGCGTCTCCCGCCTTCACGGCCTGGGCCGCCAGAAAAACCGTCTTTAAAGACCCGCCGCAGGCCTTGGCCACGGTGTATTCGGGGACCTCGATGGGAATCCCGGCATCAATGGCAATGGGCCTGGCCATATTGGGAGGAAGGACGCCCGTGCGGTACTGCTGGGAAAAAATCACCTCTTCCACCTGGTCCGGCCGGATGCCGGCCCGTTCAATGGACGTTTTCAGGACCAGCCCGGCGATGTCCCGGTCGGTCACCGCCTTGAGGGTCCCGCCGAACCTCCCCACCGGCGTGCGTGCCGCACTCAGAATGACTGCTTCTCTCATGTTGAGTTCCCTCTATCGAATATCCTAAAGCGGATAACCGCTACCAAAACGGCTGTGTGCTGTCCCGTCATTCCGGCATGCCCTCATCCCGAATCCAGTCCGCCGGTTTTCTGGTTTCCGGCTGGATTCGTGCCGGAATGACGGAAGGCTAAGC
>JAWOIH010000028.1:0-4123 GCA_046484725.1 Candidatus Desulfacyla sp.
TCCAGGATCTCCTTCTCCCTCTCGATGTCCTCAACCGCGGTCTTGAATTTATTCGCTATCAGGACCTGTTCCATCCTGCTGTTTAAAAGCTGCAATATCTGGCCATCAATGCTGTCGATCTTTTTCCTGATCTCTTTCAGATTCATGATTCACCTCGCTAAGAGTTATGCAAGACAATAGACTTCATTGCGCAAACAGCGGTGAGCAATTGCGTATCGCGTCTCCCAATTCATGGATCGGCATCTCTTTAACAACCGCATGCCCGATAGCCTCGAGGAGCACAAAATGGATGCTGCTCCCGTTCCGTTTCTTGTCCTTTCTCATGGCGTCAAGAAGCTCTTCGGGGGCACAATGAGATCGAACGGGGAGCCCGAGTTTTGTGAGTAATGCCTCGATCCGCTCGACTGCTTCAAGGGTCAAATATCCCCATTTGTGGGACAGTCTTGAAGCCATCGCCATACCGATGCCGACCGCCTCGCCGTGGGAGATGCCTGCCGTCCTTTCAATGGCATGCCCGAATGTGTGCCCCAAATTGAGCTTGCGCCGCTCGCCCCCCTCCTTCTCATCCCTGTTGACAATGGCCGACTTGATGGCCACTGAATTACAAACGAGCCTCTCTATCACCTCGGGATCCAGGGATAGGCCTTTTTCATAATTTGTCTCAAGATATGAGAAGAGCTCAGGGTCCCCGATAACGGCATGCTTGACGATCTCGGCGAAACCGGAGAGGAGTTCCTTTCCGGGCAGGGTCTTCAGGAGATCCAGGTCGCAGATAACGAATTTTGGTTGATTAAAGAGCCCCAGCATGTTCTTGTAGCCTTCGAGGTTGACGCCGTTCTTTCCGCCGATGCCGGCGTCCACCTGCGACAGGAGGGTGGTGGAAACGAATCCGAACGGGACGCCCCGCATGTAGATAGACGCCACGAAGCCTGCAATGTCTGTGACAACTCCCCCACCGATTCCCACAATAAAGGATGACCGGTCCGCTCCGATCTCCATGAGCTTCAGGCATATTTCTTTGACATTTTCGAGGGTCTTCGCCTTTTCTCCGGTTCCGATCTCTATCACGGGGCAGGGGGGGAGGTCCTTTTGATAATGGCGCATGATATTCATGTCGGTGATCATAACGGTCTTTTCCAATGGAGCGTGATCTCCAATGGATCGGATCGACTCTCCCACCAGGATGGCTGAGGCACTGCTGCGGCCCTCTACCCGGATGGTTTTCACGGTTTCTCTCCTCCAGGTCGATGTGTTGACCTTCCATTCAGGGTGTTCATGCAGGAGCCTAAGGCGTTCAATTTTTTCATCAGTCCCCCGAACATATCCGGCGACATGGCCTGATCTTTGTCGCACATGGCCTCACCCGGCGTGCAGTGAACCTCAACCATAATTCCGTCGGCCCCGGCCGCCATGGCAGCGAGACTCATCGATTCAATAATGCTTAACCGGCCGGTTCCATGGGAGGGATCCACAATGATGGGGAGGTGCGAGGTTTCCTTCACGGACGGGACGATGCTGAGATCCAGGGTATTTCGTGTGTAGGTCTCAAATGTCCGTATCCCTCGTTCACAAAGGATCACATTGGGGTTTCCGGCCGCAAGGATGTACTCGGCACAATTCAGCCATTCTTTGAGGGTTGAATACATTCCCCTTTTTAAGAGGACAGGCTTGTCGAGTTTTCCGACCTCTTTGAGGAGCGAAAAGTTCTGCATGTTTCGCGTGCCGATCTGGAGGACATCCGCATATTCGGACACCCACGACACATCCCGTGGGTCGGTGACCTCGGTGACAATCGGCAGCCCTGTTGCCTGTCTGGCCTTTTCGAGGATCTTCAGGCCCTGAAGACCGAGCCCCTGGAAATCGTATGGCGAGGTCCTCGGCTTGAATGCACCGCCTCGGAGCATATTGGCGCCTGCCGCCTTCACCTCTTGTGCGGTTTTGATGGTCTGTTCCTCGCTCTCCACGCTGCAAGGGCCGGCAATCACCACGAAATCCTCGCCGAATCTCACATTCCCGGCCGATATCACCGTCCGACCTAAATGATTTCCATTCAGCGAGGCAAGTCTAAGCGCGTTCATCTCGAATCATCTCCTTTTTCCATATGCGGGTTTCAATCCTATCCCTCTCCCCAACCTTTAACCTCCAAACCCTGAACCCCTGAACCTGTTTTCATGATGAAGGGCACAAAAAAACCGTGGTCTATGTTCCAGCCCACGGTCTCTTACTCCACGATATCCATTCGACCGGGGCGGACCTGTGCACCAGAAAAAATAGTAATGCCGTTTATGCCAGTCATTTTTGGACATCTTTTTTCCTTTAAGTCCTTTCGGGTTACAATATGGACTTCCACCTCAGGTAGTGATCGGCAAGCACCAGGGCCGCCATGGCCTTCAAAACCGGAACGATGCGGGGCACGGCAGAGGTGTCGAATCGCCCTTGGAGCCTTAACCGGGCAGGACGTCCTTCCCTGTCAATGGTCTCCTGCGCCATCCTAATCGAGGGAATCGGCTTGACTGCCGCGCGGAGGACGATGTCGTCTCCGTTTGAAATACCGCCCAGGATCCCGCCCGCATGGTTTGTCTTGAAGCCGGCGGGCGTCATCGGGTCATTATTTTGAGAGCCCGTTAGTCTTGCCGCGTCAAAGCCTGCCCCGATTTCCACCCCCTTCACGGCCCCGACAGACATGACTCCCTTGGCAAGGTCCGCGCTCAGCTTGTCAAAGACCGGATCGCCCAATCCCGCGGGACATCCGGTCGCCCGGACCTCCACAATGCCGCCTATGGAATCCCCCGCCTCCCTTGCCGCTTCAAGCACCTCTCGCATGTTGTCTACGGCACCCATATCAGGACAGTAAAAGGGATTTTTGTGGACAGCATCGAGGTCGATATGTTTTGCCCGGATACCCCCCATCTCCAATGTGTAAGCCGCGATTCGGATCTCTAACGGGGCCAGGACCTTTTGGGCTACGACGCCGGCGGCAACCCTGGCGGCCGTCTCCCGTGCAGAGGACCTTCCCCCCCCTCTGAAGTCGAAATGGCCGTACTTTTTAAAATAGGTGTAATCCGCATGGCCCGGCCTGAACAGGCTGCGGAGAATCTCATAAGACTCACTCCTGACATCCTGGTTACGGATAAAGAGGGCAATCGGGGTCCCGACGGTACCCCCCTCAAAGACACCCGAGAGGATCTCCACCCTGTCTGTCTCCGATCGCGGCGTATCCACAGGGCTTCGACCCGGCCTTCGTCCTGCCATTTCCTCCATGAAATCTTCTTCGCAAAGGGGGATGCCTGGAGGGCAACCGTCGATGACCACGCCAATCCCCTTGCCGTGCGATTCTCCGAAGGTGGTTATCCTGAACGCCTTTCCGAAGGAATTTCCTGCCATCCTAAGCGGTCCTCCCATTGCTGTCCGTAAATCGGCAGGGGAGGGCCGTGATAATCGCCTGTTCCACCTCTTGAGGGGACTGGCCGTCCGTACTCACCGTCCAGTCGCTGGCCCGTTCATAGACAGGCGTCCTTTCCAGGAGGATTGCCTCCACTTCTCCAAGGGGGTCGGTCCCTGAAAGCGGGGGGCGAGGGCATCCCTGCCGCCGGGCCCGGGTCATCCTCTCCCTGATGACCGCAGCCCCTGCGGCAAGCCACACCACCCAGCCATTTCTCCTCAGGTTCGTTACGTTTTCCGGATCCATCACGGTCCCTCCACCCGCAGCGATGACGCTATTGTCCTCCGATGCGGCCGCTTCAACGACCTCCCTTTCCACACCCCTGAAATTCCCCCACCCGTACCGAGACACGTAGGAAGGAATGGGGATCCCTGTCTTTACCTCAATGAGATGGTCCGTATCCAAAAAAGTCCTCTCTAAATCCCGGGCCAACAGCCTGCCCACAAGCGTCTTGCCGCTGCACCGATATCCGATCAACACAATGTTCATAATCTCTGCCTGTACCTGCGCAAAAAAAAGGCCGTGGGTAATTTTCTTACCCACGGCCTTAAAACTTGAGAAATCAGCTTAACAGGACATGGGCATAACTCTCCCCCAAAAATAAAGATAAGAATAGAGGCTCTGCCATGTCTGCTGCTGGAAATTCATAACCGTCATTAACCTTCCAATCATTAAGTTGAC
>JAWOIH010000070.1:0-11847 GCA_046484725.1 Candidatus Desulfacyla sp.
CCACATCTCCATCGTATTTGTGGCAGATGCCTTTGTATATAAGGTCAAAAAGCCCGTCAATTTCGGTTTTCTCGACTTCTCCACCCTTGAAAAGCGGAAATATTACTGCCACCGGGAGGTTGAACTGAACAGGCGGCTTTGCAAGGACGTCTATTTGGGTGTTCTTCCCGTCACTGTCCAGGAGACCGCCCACACGCTTCGGGAAACCGCTGGAGAGGCCGTTGAGTACGCCGTCAAGATGAAACGGATACCGGATGACAGGCTCATGAAATCGCTCTTCGCCAGCAATGGGATTGGAGAACATCATCTCAAACGGATTGCCGAGGTGGTTGCCGGGTTTCACGCAACCACCGGAAGGACCTCTGAGATCGATGCCTTCGGGGCGCCCGAACGGTTTAAGATCAATACGGATGAGAACTTCGAACAGATCAGCGGATATACCGGGATAACCGTTTCGGAAAAGGAGTTACGGTCGCTGAAGGGCTGGACAGAGGATTTCTACCGGTCGAACCGGGCTCTCTTTATGGAGAGGATAGCCCTGGGCCGGATCAGGGACTGTCATGGCGATCTTCACATGGAGCATATTTGCCTGACAGAAGACCTGCCCATCTTTGACTGCATCGAATTCAATGATCGGTTCCGTTACAGCGACACCATTGCAGATGTCGCCTTCCTTTTGATGGACCTGGAATATCACGGGGGGACAGACCTCGCCGGGACCCTCTGGAAGTATTACAAAGACTTGGCCCGGGAAGAAGAGATGGACGCCCTGCTGACATTCTACAAGGTCTATCGGGCGGTCGTGCGGGGAAAAGTGATCGGATTTCAAGTGGATGATGCGTCTATCGGCGAGCAGGAAAAGGAGAGGGCGGTCTTAACGGCGAGGAAATACTTTCAGCTCGCAACCTCGTATATAGAGATTTAAACATTTAGGGATTGAGGAATTCAGGGATTTTAGGATTGAATCACGCCTTGGCGTGACTGAATTGCCGACCAAGAAGGAGTGATATAATGAAGGAACCTTTTGTGGGATTTATGAAAAATGAGCTGGGGCCAAAGGCCGTCCTCATTGCCTGCGGCCTGCCCGCATCGTATAAGACGGAGACGACGGAGGTCATCGCAGGGCTGAAGGGATACACTATCTTGAGATCTGATCTGATCCGGCTGGAGGTGCTCAAAAATGAAGATATCTTCGATGAAAAGGTCGCCTCCAATATGAACAAACGGACCCTCGTGTATGACGAAATGTTCAGGATGGCGGATGAACTGGCGGCCAAAGGCACATCCATTATCCTGGACGCGACATTTGTGACCCAGGCGCTCAGAAGGCGCGCGGCGGGTGTGGCGGCAAGGCATGGCATGGAGCTGGTCATCCAACAGACCCAGTGTCCCAAGGAGGTCTCTCTCAGGCGTATCGCACAACGGACCAAAGAGAATTACGAATCCAACGCCCTGACAGAACAGGCGTATACCAACAATGTGAGAAAATTCGAGCCCGTAGACCTGGACGATCTCACCCGCCTCCACCCTGACTTGAGGATAATCCATCTTCTGGTGGATACCACGTCGGATTCGACAGAGGAATGGTTCGTGGTCGGAAAGGTGACGCGATAGGGAAGGTGAATTGAAAGATGAAAGCTGAGATAGAGTCCCTCAAGCGAAGGATCCTAACTGCCAGGGGCGAGATTCCGGCTGATCTGGTCCTGAAAGGGGGCCGCGTGGTCAATCTCTTTTCCGGTGAAATCCGGGAAGGGGATGTGGCGGTGTCGGACGGCGTCATTGTGGGACTGGGTCTTGCCTATCACGGAAAGGCGGAGGCAGATGTCAGCAACCAGTGGATCGTGCCGGGACTCATTGACGGACACCTTCATATTGAGAGCAGTATGCTTTCCCCTTCCCGTATTGCGGCCGCCCTTCTGGTTCACGGGACTACCGCGATTGTCGCGGATCCCCATGAAATCGCCAATGTGATGGGCCTTGATGGGATCCGTTATATGCTCGGTGAGAGCGCTGATATCCCGTTTGATATCTTTTTTATGGCGCCCTCCTGTGTGCCGGCCACCCATCTCGAAACCTCGGGGGCCTCCTTGGCCGCCTCTGATCTGAAGGAGCTCTTGGAAGAACCTCGCATCCTGGGATTGGCGGAGATGATGAATTTCCCTGGCGTCCTCATGGGAGATCCCCAGGTCCTTGAAAAGATCGTCCTCTTCAAGGACCGGGCGTTGGATGGGCACTGCCCCATGTTGACCGGCTATGACCTGCAAGCCTACCTGAGCGCTGGCATCGGTTCGGATCACGAATCGACCCTTCTCCCGGAGGCCCTTGAAAAGATGGAAAACGGGATGATGCTCATGATTCGCGAGGGAACCTCCGCCAGGAATCTGGACGCGTTGCTCCCGCTGGTTACGGACAGGAATTCGGATCGTTTCTGTTTCGTTTCAGACGACCTTCATGCAGAGGATATCCAGGATCGAGGACACCTTGATTTTGTTGTGAGAAAGGCGATCCGATCCGGTATGGACCCGGTGACGGCCATACGATTGGCTACCCTGAATCCCGCCGCCTACTTCGGGCTCCGCAGGCGGGGCGCCATAGCCCCGGGATATCGTGCCGATATCGTCATCTTGAATGATCTAAATGAATTCGATGTCGCCGGGGTCTACAAGGACGGCAGGAAGATGGTCGAGGACGGCCACCTGGTGGGCCCTGAATGGGATCGCTCTGATCCCTCTTTTAAACAAGGGGGGCCGTTACGTATCGCCCCGTTGCAGCTTGATGATTTTCGCATTCCGCATTCCGGTGGCAGCGCGCGCATTATCGAGCTGGTGCCCGGACAGATCCTTACCCGCACCCGCATAGAATCCGTCCCATCGGTAAATGGGTTTGTAAAGACCGCTCCCGAAAAGGACCTGCTTAAATTGGTGGTGGTGGAGCGACATACGGCGAGCGGCCGTATAGGGCTGGGGCTGGTCTGTGGTTTTAGACTTCAGGAAGGCGCGATCGCCTCATCCGTTGCCCATGATTCTCACAATGTAATCGCTGCCGGCGTCACGGATGTGGAAATCTGCAGGGCCGTTGAGGCGGTCAGAGACATGGGGGGCGGGCTTGCAGTGGTGCGGGGGCATGAGACGCTTGCGCGCGTGCCCCTTGAGATCGGCGGCCTGATGTCCACACAGCCCCTCGGAACCCTGGTCCCACAGCTCAAGATTGTCAAGAAGGCCGCTGCCGATCTGGGTTGCCCATTGGACGAACCCTTTATGGCCCTCTCCTTTCTGGCCCTCCCGGTAATTCCCGAACTCAGGCTGACGGACAAGGGGCTGGTGGATGTCAACCGCTTTGATCTCGTGCCCCTTTTTGTGACCGCGTAGCGGAGGGTCTCAATGGCTTCTCAATCGGTCGGAATCATCTATAAGCATCATCACAACCCGGCAAAAGAAGAGGCCGAAAGGCTCAGCGCATGGTTCAAGAAGAGACACATCCACGTCTTTTCAGAGGAAATGGATGCCAAAGGGCCTGCGAACGGAACCTTCAAAGAGTCGTCTGCCATCCCGAACGATGTGAACTGGGTGGTAGTCCTGGGCGGGGATGGGACCCTCCTGGGCGCGGCGCGGCGAGTGGGCCGCTACGGCGTTCCCATGCTGGGGGTCAACTTGGGCGGCCTCGGGTTCCTGACCTGCATCCCCCTGGACCGGCTTTATCCTGTCATTGAGACCATGATCCAGGGCGGTCTCGATATGGAAACACGGGTGATGTTAGAGACCAAGGTCTTGCGGAATGCCTCAGAGGTCATCCAATTTCAGGTGCTCAACGATGTGGTGATCAACAAGAGCACTCTGGCCAGGATCATCGACCTAGACGTCACGATCAACGACAATTTTCTCACGACATTCAGGGCCGACGGGCTCATCATATCCACCCCGACCGGGTCGACCGCGTACAACTTGTCGGCAGGGGGTCCGATCCTTTACCCCACGTCTGAGAGTTTTGTCCTGACCCCGATTTGTCCGTTTACACTGACAAACCGCCCGATTATTGTCCCGGATAAGGCGGTCATCGACATCAAGTTGGGGAAAGAGAGTGAAGAAACGGTCATTCTGACCTTTGACGGACAGGTGGGATTTGATCTGCATCACGAGGACATGGTGACCATTCGCAAGTCGGATGGAAAGATCACCCTTTTCAAATCCCCGGATCATAGCTATTTTGAGATTCTCAGGACCAAGCTCATGTGGGGGGGGACCACCCGCAGGGTTGGGGATGAATGAACACCGGCAACCCAACCGGATTTCACACCATATCAGGTGCATGACGTTTCAATCGACAACCGAAAATCATCCATCGTCACTTATAAGGCGTGTCTTTCGCGTAGATCGTGATGAGATAGGGTATATACGATTCACACTTGAATCGTACGGCGGAATGGCCACGGTTACGACACGGGATCCCCATGCCGCATTAATTGAGGTTTTCATTTCGCCCGGATGCGAGGAAACCGTGTTAGCGTTGCTGACATCCCTGGAACACGATGAAGGGCTCCACATTCAACAATGGACTTGAAGTAACGCTATCACCAAGTTGAAATGGCTAAGTATACTTACAATATCATAGTAGCGGTAATGAGAAGTCATCGAATCGGACCGATAGCAAAATTGAAGCATGACAGACTTCCGACGCATCAGGCCTCCTGAGCGCGTCCACATAAAGGTGCACTCGTGTCACGGGGCTTTTATATAAAAACCATGGGCTGCCAGATGAACGCATACGATTCTGATTTTCTGGCCCAATCCCTCATTAACGATGGCTTTGTCCCGGTAGATACGCCCGAACAGGCCGATGTCATTCTCATTAACACCTGCGTTGTACGGGCCAAGCCTGAACAGAAGGCATACAGTTTTCTTGGACGTGTCTCCGCTATTAAGGCAGCGAACCCAGAGAGGTTTCTGGGAATTGTCGGGTGTCTCGCCCAACTGAAAGGCGCCCAACTGCTCAAACGGTTCCCTCAACTGGACCTGGTTATGGGCCCGAGGGAATTATGCCGCTTCCCAGATATCCTGAAGAGAATCGATCATCCGTCGGGGAAAATCGTTGCCACTGGGCTGAATTCCGGCCCTCCCGGTCATGCGCCCTGTCAGGGGTATTTTCACGAGAAGGTTCCAGGTTACATCTCCATTATGGAGGGGTGTAACAACTTCTGCACTTACTGCATTGTTCCCTATGTGCGGGGAAGGGAAATGTCGAGATCCCCCGATGAGATTGTCGCCGAGGCGACAAACCTCCTTTCCGAGGGTGTCAAAGAGATTACGCTGCTTGGGCAAAATGTAAACTCCTATGTTTGGCAAGGCCAAGGCAACAAGAGATGGGACTTTCCAGATCTTCTGCACGAGCTGAGCAGACTGAGCGGACTGCTGCGACTCCGCTTTGTCACCTCACACCCAAAGGATCTCTCCGATGATCTTATTTCCTGCTTCGGAGCTATCGAGAATCTCTGCCCACATATCCATCTCCCGTTTCAGGCAGGGGCAAACCGTATCCTCGATCTGATGCGACGGGGGTATACACGGGAAGACTACATGGCGCTGATCCAAAAACTTAGGGCGGTAATGCCGGGCATTGCCATTACCAGCGATGTTATGGTAGGGTTTCCGGGGGAAACAGAAGAAGATTTTGATCAGACTCTGGATCTGATCCATCAGGTCAGGTTTGATTCTCTCTTTTCATTCAACTATTCCGACAGAAAGGGGACCATTGCGGACAAGATGGGTGGAAAAATCGATGCCACGACAAAGGCCTCTCGACTCAATACCCTCCAAACCATCCAACAAGGTATAACGGTTGAAAAAAACAAGGAGCTTGAAGGAAAGGATGTAGAGATTCTGGTGGAGGGCGGAAGCAAGAGGGAACGCCAGCTCTCGGGACGAACAGGTACTCATAAAATTGTTAATTTCGTCGGAAATGATAGTATGATAGGAACTTTAGTAAAAGTTAAGATTAGACGCTCTTTTTTTAATTCCCTGTGGGGAGAACCCGTCTGATCGAGTCTGCCTGATAATCAAGATCTTCGCGCCTTGGGGGTCGTGTGTGACCATGGAAACAGATGATATCCGTTACAGCGATGAAGCCGTTCTTGTGGTGGATGATGAGGAGTTCGTGCGAGAACCGATTGTTGCCATGTTGGAGCGGCTGGGCTTTAAAGCGGATGCGGAGCGATCCGGGGAGGAGGCGCTGCAAAACCTTGCGCAAAAAGAGTACACCTTTTTGCTGACAGATATCCGTATGCCTGGGAATGTGGACGGCCTTGAACTGATTCGCCAAACCAAGAACAAATACCCCGACATCTGCGCCATTGCAATGACCGGGCATTCAAAGGAGTTTAATTATGTGGAGGTGGTCAATGCGGGGGCCACGGACTTCGTCAACAAGCCGTTCGGGATTGAGGAACTCGAGGCCAAGATAAAACGGGCCATCATTGAGCGAAACACTCGCCGCGAGCTCAACAGGCTGTCCATTACCGATTCCCTGACCGGGCTTTATAACCAGCGGCATTTTTATGTCCGCCTCAAGGAAGAGATGGTGAGGTCCAAAAGGCAGGAATATGACCTATCCCTGATTCTTCTGGATCTGGACGACTTCAAACAGTATAATGACACTTTCGGACATCTGGCGGGCGACAAACTTCTTCAGAAGGTCGGAGAGGTCATCAAAGGCAGCGTCAGGGGGGATGTGGATTCAGGGTATCGGTACGGCGGCGACGAATTTGCGGTTATACTCATAGACGCGGATGCGTCGGTCGCAGAGATGATGTCCGTACGCATCAGGAACGGAATTGAGAAGGCGTGTGGTTTGACCGCAAGCGCCGGGTATGCGGTTTTTTCCAATAGTCTGACTGCCGAGGAGTTGGTGGCCGTTGCAGACCGACGGCTCTACAAGAGGAAAGAACAACGGAAGAAAGGGCTGCTTGGGTCGACGGCGAAACCGTTGATTAAAATTGTCTGATAATATATATTATGTAAACTCATAATGAAATATGAAATTTTTGGAAAATTCAGATCCGATCGTGCCTTTGAAAATATACATTGACATATTCCCTTGAAGTTTGGTAGAGACGGTTTCACTACAATGAGTGATCGATCCTGAATCCAAATCAAATCCCTTTTCCTCGTAAATTATCAAACGGAGGTTGTATCGAATGGGTAGTGTGGTTAAAAAGCGTCGGAAAAAAATTACAAAGCACAAATACAGGAAACTCCGCAAGAAAATGCGTCATAAAAACAAATAGCAGTTGCCCCTTTTCTCACCGGAATTGAAAAAGGCAGTTCGAATCGAACTGCCTTTTTCATACTGAATACACTGGGTGGTATCGAGCGTTACTTACTTACCGTATTCGTACCAACCCCCGCCTGTTTTTCTGCCCAGTCTATTTGCCCGAATCATGGTCTTGAGGAGGTTGGGAGAAACCCATTTGGACTCCTTGTTCAGCTCTTTATAGAAATACTCGGCAACGAAGTAGCAGATATCAATGCCGGTCAGATCCATCAGTTCGAACGGTCCCATTGGGTAGTTGAGCCCGTTTTTGACCGCCGTATCAACATCCTTTGGGGTCGCAATCCCTTCCTCAACGATCTTGATGGCCTCTATCATGTGAGGAATCATGATCCTGTTGACAATAAATCCGGGAGAGTCTTTTTTGACTTCCACGGTTATTTTTCCCATTTTCTGCGCCAGCGCCGTGGTGGTTGCCACGGTATCGTCACTGGTGTAATAGCCCCTGATGATCTCAACCAGTTTCATCAGCGGGACGGGATTGAAGAAGTGCATGCCACAGACCTTTTCGGGCCGCTTGGTGGCTGCTGCGATTTCCGTGAGAGACATGGAGGAAGTATTAGAAGCCAGGATGACGTCCGGTCCGCAGACGGCGTCAAGCTCTCTGAAGACGCTTTTCTTCAAGTCGAGGTCTTCAATAACCGCCTCGATCACGAAATCTACATCCTTCATGAGGCTTAGATCCGTGGTCCCCTGAATCCTGCCCATGACAGTGTCTTTTTGAGCCGCATCCATCTTCCCTTTTTCAACACTCTTGGAAAGAAAGCGGTCGATGCTTTTCATCCCCCGATCCACAAATTCGTCTTTGACATCCCTCATCACAACATCACAGCCGATCAGTGCCGCGACCTGCGCAATGCCGTTTCCCATAGTCCCTGCGCCAATAACGCCAACCTTTTTAATCTCCATAGCTGCTCCTTTACACGGTTATCTGTTCCAACAACAATGAACCCGTAACCACCGGGGTCATCATGACCGTCATGCGTCCGGAGACTGACTTCGATCACGCATTCAAACCAGAAAGCGCTAAATTGTCAGACACGAAAGACCGAATGCATGACATCCCTTAATACAACGGCAATTCCGATTCACTCGCCCCTTTATAGCCCGGACAGCGGAACGCTTACCACCCGCCGACGTCGTAGGCGGCATAAGAGGTTGCCCTCCTTGAGTCGTCATCCTGAAAGCAACACAAGGCGTTAAGAAGAATTGCCCTTTACACAGACTCCACCCCTGTTACTTCGGGGATATTCTGCTTCAAGATCTTCTCGATTCCCATTTTGAGTGTCATCTGCGACATAGGGCAGCCCCTGCACGCACCCTGCAATTTCACCTTGACCAGACCGTCTTGCTGAACATCGACCAATTCTACATCGCCCCCATCCGCCTGGAGCGATGGCCGAACCTTTTGAAGGGCGCTCTCCACCTGTTCCCTTAATGTCATCCGTCTCATCTCCTTGTTTCTGTTTTGGTTTGCTTAGCGTTGGTCGTCAATCCGACACTCCTCCACGCCAATTGCATTAAAATTTAAATATACCATAGATCTCCGTGAATTGCCACTCAAAAATGATGAGCACAGCAATTCTCATTTTGCTTTTCGTAGCGATACGATCCGTTTTTAGTGGGGCCGTTAGGCCCTCAAAAATCGCCTGACGGCGACACTACGAACGGGATATGTGGCATCATCAATCGCAAAATGAGAATTGCTGTAATGAGCGGGCGAAGCCTAACGCGTTTAGATAACAGACGCTACGTCGGTTCACCGTCGGCATTAAAGAATTTTACCGCCCGTTGATCTAAATATTCGCGGAGCCCGGACGACGTACCGGGGCTCCAGCCCATACCGGCCCGCCATACCTCATCCGACTCCATACAGAGGTAAAGGCCCAGATCAGAATGCCACGCTTCGAGAAGTTGCCTCATATAAGAGTATAGTTCGATTCGAATGGGCTTGAAATAGCGTATTTTTCCATCCAGACCAAGAATGAATTCACCGTTGAGGACAGACGAATTCGGATGGCGTTTCCGGATAATCGGTTTGAGGGCGGGCATGAATCTGAAAGAACCCATGCTGATCCAGATAACGCCCCGTGGGTCGATCTCCCTGTCCAACAGCTCCACCGTTCTGGCATAGTCATCCTTCCAGCCTGGGTACGGTATAAGGGGATCAAAGTGAAAGCCAAGGGTAAAACCCTCCGATTGACACTGCTTGGCAGCCTCAATTCTCCTTTGGATACTTGCCGCCCCCTTTTCTTCCCGTGCAGAAATCTGGGGGCCGTTGAGCGACCAGGAAATGATAATCCGATCTCTGTAACTGGAGGCCAGCACCCTGCTGATCCGGGTCGTCTTTGTCTTGAGTTCCAGAACGGCATTCTTTAGTCTGGAGAAGCGGGGGAGCAGCAGGTCGCTCCAGCGTGTCATCGGGTCCAGGGCAAGGCTGTCTGTGAACTCTCCAGTGCCTACCCTGAATATCCGACCGGGCTGGCTTTCAATCAGATCCAGAACCTCCGGGAGGCGTTCCTCCAGATTCACAAACACCCGCAAACAGGGCTGATGGGCGAAATAGGATTGAAGGATGCAATAGCTACAGTCAAGAGGACAATTGGCCGCAAGGTTGAGGATCTGATATCCGCAGCAGATATATTCGCGGGTCCCGGGACAGGGTTTCAGGAAGTCGCCTTTATAGCGCTGCAGATAAAGCGTTTCCTTGCCTCTTTCCATCGTTGTAGGTTGCGCATCAGTCCCCTCCCCTCTGACCGGATGGACAGGCACGCCGGGAAGTTGTGCCAGGATGTGCCGGGTGAGAGAATATTCAGAGGCCCCTTCGTCCTGAAAGATCCTCTTGATGGTCGATGCGCTCATTTGGGACTTCCCTTCCATGGATGGCCCAGTTCGGCCAGGCCTCTGATGCGCTTTAAGCCCTCGATCTTGGTTTTAAGGTCCTGTCCTTCCTTAAAAAAAACCTCCAATTTATAATTCTCCCCCTCAAAAAATGGTGGGGCGCTTATCCGTATCCCATCCGGCAGATTCAGATCAGAGACCATTCTGTTGAATTGCATTTCCGCACTGACAATGGACGGATTCCGTCGCGTCCTCAGCTTACTGAGCATGGCCTTTGCCTGCTGCGGCCGGTTCGGTTGCGCATCTGAACATATGGCAGTAAACGCCTCCGCTTCCAGTATCTGAGGGATGGATCTATCTTTAATAAAAGATAAATCAACTAAATATTCAATAAATTGTGACTGTTGATTAATGTTTAACTTTAATTCTGAAATCAGTTTCAGGATAGCAGATCTGGATGGGGCATCCATCTCTGAAACCATCTTTACCGCCTGCCATGAGAGTCTCCCCTCCGCAACAAACATCTTGATCTTTGCCCCAAAATCCCTTTCCATTTCCAGGAAGAAGCGCAGGTTTTTTTCGTGAGATCGAAGCCCCAGCAAGGGCATGTAGCGCTGAACAATTTCCTCCCTCGAAACCCAGGCGTCAAGCCGGCTCAAGACCATCCCCTTTTCCACATCATTCAGATTTCTTGTAGCCAGATTGTCATGGAGATTCAAGAGGAGGCATTCGAGAGGGAGGATTCCGTCATGCTCGAAGATGACCCTGAATGCAGCCGTCTCAACCTTCAATTTCTTAAGCGCCATGATTCTTCGGTACCCGCAAACGATGGTCAACCCTTCCGGGTCGCTTTTCAATATGGGCGGGTTAATGACGCCGACCTCCCGGATAGACCGGATCAGGGGATCCAGTGTGAAGCCGAAACTCATGCAAAAGGGCCCAGGTGATTTATCGACCTTATCTAAGGCAATCTGCCGGGGCGCCATCTCCATAATTCTGTGGATATACATGTTGCTCCTGATTTGTGTCTTATGCAGCGCTTCGGCTCTTTCTCCGCGTCTTTCGCCAAAGCATCTCCTGAATGGATCGGATCTCCTTGCAGCCCAGGATGTAGGCGATGCCGAAATAGATGATCATTCCGATCGCCATAAGAGCGGTCAGGTGAATACCCATCCTGAATAGCCCTGCTCCCGGATCGGCACCCAGCCACCTGACGAAACACCCATACACACCTACGCCCATCAGTGAAGCTGCCACGGCAGACTTGGCAAAAGATATGATAACCGGCTTGATATATATAAGTGAACCTTTTCTTTTTAAAAGATAAATAAGAAGAAAAAATTGAACAGATGACGCGATGGAAAGGGCCAGAGCCAGTCCCCCGTGTTTCAGAGGCCCCATGAGCAACAGGCTTAACCCAAAATTGACCGATAGGGCGATGACCGCCACCTTTACAGGCGTCTTTGTGTCCTGAAGGGCATAAAAAGCGGAAACCATCACCCTGATTCCGGAAAAAGCCCAGAGGCCCAGGGTGTAATAGAAGAGTGCATGATCTGTCATAAGAGATGCATGCGAATCAAAGGCGCCCCTTTCGAATAGCAGCTGAACCAGCGGCCTGCCCAGGACGATCAGCCCTGCCATGGATGGGAGGGTGATAAAAAAGACGAGGCGGAGAGCATGGCTGAG
>JAWOIH010000071.1:0-7121 GCA_046484725.1 Candidatus Desulfacyla sp.
TGATGAAGGAGTTCAGGGACCGCACCGTTCCGATCGGCTCCAAGAAAAAGGAGACCCGGCCCGATCTGATTGAACGGGGGATTTTTGTGGATGAGGAGCGGCCGCCCTATTCGAATGACAGGGCCGATGGGGATGAGAGCGTATGAAGAGCCAGAGGTCGGAGGTCGGGGATCAGAGATCAGAAGAAGCAGCAGTCCCGCTGAAGGGATCTTGGACCCGTACCCGGCATCCAGTATCGAGAAACCAGTGTCCAGAAACCCGAGACATGAGTTCCCCATGCAGACCCAACGCATTATCCTGAGCGGTTCCGGAGGGCAGGGCGTGATTACCGCGGCCATCGTCCTGGCCGAGGCCGCGGTGGTGTACGAGGATTTGAACGCGGTCCAAACCCAGTCCTATGGACCGGAGTCGCGGGGCGGGGCCACGCGGGCCGATGTCATTTTGTCGGACAAACCGATCTATTATCCGAAGGTGGATCAACCGAATCTGGCGGCGTGCCTGACCCAGGAGGCCTACAATCGGTACTCCCGGTCCATCCGTCCGGGCGGCCTCTTGTTGACCGACAGCCACTATGTGCGGCAGGACCCCCGCGTGGACGCCCGGCAGGTGGAATTGAACATGTATGAGACCGTTGTGAACCGGATCGGAAAACCGATTGTTTTCAACATCTGCGTGCTGGGGGCCCTCATCGGGTTGACCGGTCTGATCCGGCCGGAGTCCGTCGCCGGTGTCTTGGCGACCCGTGTCCCGGCCGAATCCCTCGACATGAACCGGGCGGCCCTGCAGGCGGGCCTGGATCTGGCCGCAGGGAGGACCCATTGAGTTGGCGAAGGCCCTATTTTAATTTTTTGATTTCCGCTTCGACCTCTTCTGCGCCTTCTCTGTAAAATTTCTCTTCGTCCGGGGCCAGCGCGTGGAGGAGCCGGAGAAACTCTCCCGCATGGACCCGTTCTTCATCGGCGATGTCCTTGAGGACCTCGATGGCCAGCTTGTTGTCCGTTGATTCGGCAAGCTGCATGTACAATTGAATCGCCTCGTACTCCGCAGCGACCATGAATCGGATGGCCCGGATGAGTTCCTCGTTTGTGAGCTTCCTCCCATTTGCCAGGCCCGAGAAGGGCGTTCCAAAATCCGGCATGTCTATTCTCCTTATCTATTCGGTTCCAGGTTTTTTGCCAACTGCCTGACCGGCATTTTATACGGTCTTTCAAACCATTTCAAGCGATTCTCCCGACTTCCACCCCGTTCCGAATGTGCTTGTCTGTGCCGATTTCTTTAATCTCTCTTGCTTTTGTTTGTTTCTTTAATATCAATGAGCTGTGTAAGCTGCTCTTGCAGCTTTTGGATGACTTCAGTCTGTTTTCGGATCATTTTGTCCTGTCGCTCCATATGTTTGTTCAACTCCTGAATAGCAGCAAAACAAACACCTGAGGCATCCAGGGATGCAATGTGTTTATCGTCATTTCCCAGGCCAAAGGCCGCATAAAAATCCTGGGCCATGGGTCCCATATGGACGACGTCGTCTGCATCAACCTTATAATTCCAAGTGGATACAGGCATGCTTACCACCCCGGCCAGCACTGCAGACGTGTCGACGGGATGGATATTTTTCTTGAGGTTCCGGTCCGATCCTTCTCCAATGGTCTTGAACAGCTCCACATCGCCGCCATCTTTTACGCTGAAATACGTCTGAGCGCCACCCGTCCTTTCCACCAGAAACAACGGCCCTGAATCGCTGTCGGGGGCCAGAACATGGAGATTCGCCTGGGGTGTCCAGGTTCCGATCCCCACATAGCCGGTAGATCGGAGGCAAAGGGTGTTGGAAGGGGTGTTCGGCTGAATTCGAAAACAGAGCTTGGAGCCGTTTGTGACGTCCCGAACAAAGAAATTGGTCTCATTGCCGGTCAGGTCCCACCTCTGTTCTGCCCATCCTGAAGAAACATCCTGATCCAGCCGAATGGTGGGGGAATCTCCATCCTTCATGTGTAGCTCCACAAACGGTGTCGACGTACCAAGCCCGACCCTGCCGTAGTCTTCCACATACAGGGAGTGGGCCGGGGCGCCCGCCTCAATGGTAAAGGGCCTCACATTGCCGTCCACATCCCAGATACCAAAATAGCTTGGGCCGCCGCTGGCCCTGTCATTGATCTGGATCTTCCAGTCGTTTGTGGCAAAGGTGCCAATGCTGGTATCCACGAAGCAAACCTCCAGATTGTTTTCCTTGTACATTTGGGTACAGTAGTCAAAGCTTTCCCCGTCTGCGCAGTCAGAACCGACGCATTCACTTCCAGTAATAATAACATCATCATTAATCACATGGTCCGGGTTGCCAAAACTGTGTGGAGTTGTCTCCTTGTCCAGAGACATTTCCATTTTAATGGTGGCCTCTTCCGAAACAATCAGACCATTCTGAACGAGAAATGCGCCGGATTGTTTTTGGGCCTGCTTTTCAGCGATCATTATCCCCGGCTTATCCCCTTCGGCCCTGCCCGCGGGAAGGCCATCCTGCTGCTTCTTCTCCGACAACGGCATCAGGTGGAGTTCATAGGCGCAAGCCCCATCAGGAAACCGGTCGCCCTTGTTATCCAACCCTTCAAAAAAGGGTAGCCTCCCTGATTGGAATTCCCGTTCATAATAAGTGCCTTGAGGGCCCACTACAATCAACTTCAGACTGCCGACCTCCATCTGAGGATGCCATTCAATTCGGCCTCCCTCCACAGCCACTGAAGCAAAGGCACTATTGACTGAATTTTCTTCCGATGCCAATGTCCTTCCGCACATGAGTACCACCAATAAAACGCCAGTCAAGAAAAGCCGCAACTGCCTGCGATGTCTGAGCATTACCCTGTTATCCTCCAATCGTTGATGTGAACTCGATATTTTGAGTTTGAAACATAGTGGAAAGGGGCTGGTGTGTCAACGGCAATTGAGCCGCAAAATGTAAGGTAAGGAACAGATCAACAGTTGCTTATGCTATGTTTTCGAAAAGCCGTTTGAGGGAAAATGAGCACCCAGGTCTCGAACGGGCCCGGGAAGCTTCTCATGCTTTGAAGAAAAATACCCCTTGAAACCCAGGTACACACGAGAAACGAACGCTTTTGTAACGATAATGCCGTTGTCAGTACCCGGTGCGATAGTCGAATCGGAAGGGCCGGGATCACCCCGATTCACAAATCAAGATGGGAGACCCTATTCTCGTGAAATATTAAAAATCATTTCAAATTGACTTATGATGCGCCTTGATGTAGAGCATTGGGCACGATGCCTTTAACGGCTTTTCTTTCAACCCTGAAAAGGGTGAAGGAGATCAACATGGCCCGGAGATTTCAAAAAAACCCCGTTTCCATAGACAGATGGAAAACGGGGTTTTGTATTTTCCAGGCCCAGAAAGGGTCCTCGCCTCCATGAAACCGATCCGACCGACCGATCCGGAACCCAGGAAGTGGTGTGCAGGAGGCCTGACATGAAAAAGAGACTTCGAAAAAAGAAACATCTGGGCGAGTTTGCCGAATGGGGCAGGCAGATCGTCATTTTCCGGTATCGATATACCTCTTTTCTCTGTGTTACAGTGAGGACACAGAGGATATGGCTGGATGTATCCAATTCATAGGCGAGGCGATAGTCGCCGATCCGGAGAGAGAATTCTCCTTTGTGGTTCCCGACAAAAGGCTTGCCTTCATACGGACTCTCCTCAAGCGATTTGATCTTGTTGATGATGCGAGGAAAGAGCCTCCCGTCGGAGTGGTGGAGTGCGTCGATATCATTGACAGCTTACCTGGAAAGTTCGATGGAATAGGACCGCATCTGTCAAACCCATATGCCGTGGTTCCGATTCAGAGCGACGGATAATGGGTTTTGAAGCGTTCAGTCATTTTATGGCGTTGTTGTGTTCGTATCAGGTTTTGGGTTTTCAAAGATGAGACTGACGCGAAGCCAGTAGTCTGGTTATGAAAGGCGAGGATGGCAATGAAAGACCTTGGGAGGTATGACGTATCAGGGCTTATCGAGGCCCAATATGAGCCCGGCTCTCGTGGGCGTGTCTTAACAAACCTCATGGGCATCACAAGAAAGCGTGATATGGACGAAGTTGAAGCGCGAGAGCAGAAGCGGGCGATGAAGGAGATATTGTCGATTTACACCTTCGACCATCGTTTCGTAGCGGCTGATGCCTGCCGGATGCACAAAATATGGCTGGGCGGGGTCTATGAATGGGCCGGCCGCTATCGTCAGGTCAATTTGTCCAAAGGGTCCTTTCCATTTGCGATGGCCGGTCGGATTCCTGATTTGATGGATAGCTTCGAAAAGGGCCCCCTGCAGCGATTTACGCCGTGCCTGTTCAAGACGCAGCCCGAGGTGGCCAATGCACTCGCTGTGGTTCACACGGAACTGGTTCTGATTCATCCCTTCCGGGAGGGAAACGGCCGGCTTGCACGAATGCTGGCCATTGTCATGGCGGCCCAGGCAGGTCTTCCCCCATTGGATTTTGGCCATCTTGCAGGCCGGAAAAGACAGACATACTTTCAGGCAGTACAGGCGGGCATGGACTTCAATTATGAGCCGATGGAAAAGGTATTCACCGATCTGATTGACCGGACTCTGAGGAAACGGCGCGTGATTCGGTCTGCTTGAGGTTGCCTGCAATCCCAAGGGCGCGCCGCGCAGCCAAATGGACGCCTTCAATAGCAGAGGAAGAGATGACGGAACGGGTCAGCCAGACGTCGCATTCGGCCGGGTCTTGAAGATAAGGATTTGTCTCGATCAGGGGGGGTGACTTTCTATTCATATCTTTTAGCATCAGGTTTTATATTGAGCTTAGATTACATGAAAATAGCGGGTTGCGCAAGCGTTTTCTCTTTTTTCCAACCCCAGAAACGGCAGGTGGACGGATTGGCCCGGGGTACAAAAGCCCCATTCAGCCGCGCAATATGAAAAAAAATCGTCAGACATCGAAATTTTTTTCGAGTTTGTGGCCGGATGTGACAACCAGGGGCGGTATGATGCGTTATCAAGACAGCTCTTCTTAATCCATAGGACGTGTTGCTAAAAAGCCGCAAACCATTAATTCTATGTCAATGTATGGGATTTAACAACAATGTCAAAAACTCTGAATCACAGCTTGTATAACGACTACAAGGACAAAATCGCTGCATTGCCCTCGGGCATAAAACGGCGCGTTATGAATAACATCTATAACTTGAGAGTCCAAAGTTTTCACGTCATGCCGGGCTTGATCCGGCATCCAGAACATTTAACTTGTTAAAAAGAAACTGGATTCCGGCTTTCGCCGGAATGACGGACTGGAATCTATGCGTTCAATAAAATCAATATATTACGAGAACTTTGGACTGTGATCTATAAATGTGCTATTGATTTCGATGGGCGTCAATGGATACACATGGGGGGAAGCGTGTTTCAGGGGAGATGTCATGAAATGTGGGAGAGAGAATCCGCCGTGAAACGGGGCTTCCTTGTGGTAAGATCTCCTCGATGATGTCGCCTTGTCGCTTTGCAGCCTAAAATCTTCAGGCCGGGCTCAAGTTTTTTGGAGGGGCAACCGATATGTTATCCAGGTCCCATCGATTACCGGAATGATGTCTTCAAGTCACTTGGCATCCCGCGAATGGCTCGCGAAAGCAGCCGGAGATTCCGGCTTTGTTAAGATCTGTATAAAGGGAGGATGACTTTATGAAAAGGTATCGCCTGTTCGGCCTATGGGTCTTTTTTGCTTTGTTTACTGCACACACGCTTCCTTTTTCGCCCGCCGCAGTCAAGGCAGCATCGATAACCAACACGCAGGACACCTTGTTTGGTGATTGTAACAGCAGTCGTTTTCTAAAAGTTGATTCGGAATCGTCTAACAAAAACATCACAAAGCTGACGAATCGTTCCAATGCAAATTTTCTGTTAAATTGGGCAGAGCATTTGTATCCCGAGCTGTTTCCTCCGGGGCCTTTGACGGAATATGTGGCGCATCTCGATTGTTTTTTGAGACAGTATCCGAACCGGTTGCTCGGTACCTATCAGGATCATGTGTATATGGTGGATCCCCAATCTCAATTGATAGATTTTGGCGCTGTTGACTATTGGCTTCCCATCGCCCAGGATCCAAAGGCCGGGAGTGTACTGTTCGGATATGTTTATTCGTCGATTTCCCTGGATCGTGAACCGGGAACGGGCGATTGCGGCACGGGTGCGTGGGCCGACCCCAACTGCATCAGTATCAAGATATGGTGGAAATTGCAGTTGCAGGCATTCGCCTCCTCTCCCGTGCTGATCATCCCCGATGGCACGGATCGATGGGTCATCACCAACCTGGGAAGCGTGGCGCAAAAATATGGCGTGTCATTGCCCGATGCGTCGACCTTAGGAACTTACCAGAGCATGACACTGGACCCTTCCGTAACCAATCCGGAGTGCATCGTCTCTAAATTTGAAGGCGCGGATTTTTCATTCCAGGTCATGGGAACACGGGAAAACGGGCTTACGGAACTGATTATCTCTTCAAACCCGGTGGAATCCACACAGGGGACATGTATGCAAGCCGCTTTCGCATATGATACCACCTGGCTGCTCAACGGATGGGCCGCTGCACTCAGCGGCGATGCGACGGACCTGCGCATCCAATTGAACGATACCTTCAAGGATTCTCCCGGACAGTACACGTTTATCAATACGGTCAACACCAACCCCAGCCCAAACAATCGGGACCGTGTTCGCGTGGAACTGGGCTTTCTCTGTACGAGTTCAACGGGCGAAGGGGGTCTGCAAACTGTCCCGTGCCCATGGGAATGAACGGGGTTCAACCGGTTCCCTTCGCCTCCGGTATGAAACCAGCGCTTAGAGCAATGGAATTGAAGGATACTTTCGGATGACCGTGATGGTGAGGATTTCCCGGATCGGCGGGTGACCCCCTTGTCATGGGGATGAAAGACGCCCCAGGGGCTAGGCGGTGAAGTTCAATGGCGGGCGCCATCGGCCCATGTGGAGGTTGCGAGGAATGCGATGAAAAACAGCAGCGATCTCGATGCCGGATCTGCCCCGGAGGAGCTGATTTGTTGTGCCGGTTGCCGGCATTTCAGCTATTTTGACAACAAGGTCGGGCACAACAGCCCCCATGCCCT